>WTCC01000224.1 GCA_013138755.1 Gammaproteobacteria bacterium | reverse complement strand
TGGTAAATGCTGGCGGCTGTGTTAAAGAAAATAGTAAAAGTTTTCGTCTGGAAGCTGAATGTGGTTCAGAAACTTATGGCGTCATGTCTAATAAATTTCTCGATGAAACCTACAAAACAAAAAATTATAGTGTAGAGGTAACTATCCATGAGGATGGTACGTTTAGCTATAAACAAGATACACAATTATGGATTCCCATTAACGAAGCAATCTTTCATCACACCGATGAAAACACTTTGCAAAAAGTTTGATCGTATCGGTAAGGTGGGCAATTTTTTTTGCCCACGTGTTTTAGATATAGAATCACTGCTAAAAAGGATACCCTGTATTCAAGATGTGCCGTAGAATACGACCTACACGGATGTAGGAAGTGCAGATATTGCATCGTTACATGGATGTAACTTATTAGGGCAATGCAGGAGCAATTGCCGAGGAGCAAATATCTGCCCTCCATGTGGGCTTGACTGTAGCATCCATGCTACAGACAATCTTGAACACAGGGCATCCTTTTCATGTGTCTCAGTAATAACCAGAGTTGCCCCAGGAAGAAGCAGGGTCAGAAACCGATCACTATCCCGCTTACGAATCTATCCGTTTCTTTAAACTGCCCAAACAGTCCATCTTCATTACCATAAAAAATATCAGCCCCAACATAGATATTTATCTCATCATTGTATTCATAAGTTAGTTTGGGCCTCAGCATACCGTCTTCATGGTCAAGCCTGCAAGATAAATATCTCAGCATGCAGTGTTTTATTCATATAATCCTGTTTGATTAAAAAAGTAATCTGTGTATTAAGTTTGTCACGAATCATACCGCTTTGGTGGTTATCGAGATACGTCTGGAATATCTGCGTACTCAGTAACGTGTCGGCAAAACCATACCAGTCAAATCCGAGTACATATTTGAACTCACCTGTTTTTACTACACCATCGGCATCGAACGGGTTTGTTGTAGAGATATATTTATCGGTTAAATAACCCACTTCACCACGCTAGGATAAATCGCCAAAGGTATTACTGAACGTACCACCGATTAAATGCGTGCGTTAGATGCAGGAATTCAAGTTTAATTTTAAATCAATAAAAGGTCAGCGCATCTGCAATAACTGAGGGTTTAATGTCTTCAGTATGAACCAATGTCCGTATCTGATCGAGCTGCTGTCCGAATAATTCACTGGAGATCGAATCGTCTTTCTCTGGCTCGCCAAGTCCGGGAATGTTGTCCCACTCATCAGATAGCTTCTTCAGACCCTGGTAAATTTGCGAAGGAAAAGATTTACCGCGCAAGTTAATTGCTGCGAGTTCTAATCCAGCGGCACCAGTAGCAATACCTGACTCAGCAGTGCGGTATTTCACTTCACTATTTAAGATGCCCACGCCACCATCATGTAGAGCAGAAAATCGTTCAATTTCTTCTTCGTAATTGGCCTTAAATACAAACGGCATATTTCTACGATCTTTTTCCGTGAGATCTGTGCACATAGTGATTTGACGCAGTAATTCACTGTAAACACTATGTGACATGTGTTTATTGCCTTCGCTGACAAGGCGTCGTACTTTTTGCCATGTTTTCCAGAATGGTAGTTGCGAGACAGGTGTTTTATCCAATGCCCTAATACGCGTCAGACAATAATCATTTTCATCAAATCGTTGTAATTCATTGCTACCAACGTCGACATGAAGTCGCCCGTTTTGTATGCGCAACTTCTTCTTTTCGAACTGCTGTTCACCTGCATTGATTTGAAGCAAGTATTGATCACGAAATTGGTCTGGCGAACCTTCATGTTCTGAAAACGCCTGATAAAAACCCAGCTTTCGCTTAACCTTGTCAAGACCAGTTAGTTTATCAATTATGCCTTTAATAGTATCTGCCGTTTCAAATGCTTGCGAAGCAAGGGGCGCTTGCAACGTATGCATTAATTTATCGGCCAGTGCGAACATCTCTCCAGCGTAGTCTTTTGTTTCAACGGCATACAGTCCAATGGCAAGCTCGACATCATCTCCTTCGTACGGAAATGGCCCAAGTGCACGAATATTATAAAACTCAGACCAGGCTAGAGTATCTCCGGAAAAACTGGAAAGCATCGTTTGCGAGCTAATAACGAAGGGTATTTCGCGGACTGTACCGTCATGTAAGAAACGCAACATGATTACCGTCAAAGGTGCGTAGTCTTTCCAATACTCCCGTTTTAAATGCAAGAAAGTTTCCGGTATACGCAACTCAAAATAATTTTCGTGTGCAATGACTGGATTCAATTTGTATGTGTTTTCTCCTAACACCTGTTCCAGTTCCATACGGCCCAGATAAGTATGTTCATTTGCCTTTCCTTTCAGCTTGTCAAATAAACTACTCATAAACTATCAGGCCACTCTATCCAGAACCAGAATTGGATTAGTCCAGGCACAATGTGCGTTATCGTTTTCGTATAATTCCTTACGTGCTTGAAAAAAAGCCCTGTCGATAGATCGAAGTTCAAATAGATTGCGGAAAAAATATTTTGAGAATTTACGTGCCAGATCGTCCTCTATTTCGGTACGAAAACCAAGAACTGCGGGGATCTGATATTTTGCCAGTTCAAACATAAAGCCCTTATTAGCACTGGCGCAACTGCTAAGCACTAATAAGCGGGTTCGCGAAAGTGACTCTGCGAATTTTTCAATTTCAACAGCTTTATTGAAATTTTCGCTGTCTTTGAAGAAGACATAAGCACCACCTGTATTCTCGTCATAATAGGAATGCCCTGCATAATGAACAATATCCCAGCGATCATCCCCTGTCTTTTCATCAAGTACCTTTTGAATATAATCAAGACAGCAATTATTCTTAGAGCTTGTGATGACTCGAATATCACCAAGATTAACACCATCAACTTTTAACTGGTCCAGGTGCTGTTTCAGTTTGGTGCATTCAGCCTCAACATTTGCAAGCTTTTTTAATGGAGCTTCTGTCCTATGCTTACCAAGATTAAACGGGCCTGAAACGTTTGAGCTTATAATAAGAACATTAGTTGGCCGTGTTAAGCCTTCCTGAAACAGGGTATGATCACTTTCCTTACAGCGTACGTGGCGAACCAGTGGTGCATGTTGCATCCAGTAGTCACTCTTTTCCATATTTTCATTACCTGCTTTTGGCGACATGATAGCCTCAAAACAGATAGGGTAAACTTTCTCATCAACAACAAACTGCACTCGAGTCTGTTCAAGATTGTCGACCTGCCTCAATGCTGATTCCAGAGCATTACTGAAGGTATTGGATTTTTGGTTGTTGTCTTCGTACAGCAGCTCGTTTAGATTATCTCTCAGAAAATGCACTGCCTCTTCCGATTTGTCGAGAAGCTTGCTATCAACCTCATTGGTGAAATAAAGACAGTTTTTCAGGTTCTGCGGACTTGGCTTTTTTAGCTTACCGTCATAATAATCCGTACCTGCCTGAAAGTTCTTACCCTTTATAATATAGCTCCATGCAGAAGCGTCGTCCTGATCAGATAAGTTCAATACAATATCAACATGCTTCTCCGGTTTTTTGTGTTTTTTAACTAGATCGACGATTGAATCTCCCAGTGAGGGATCACTGTCTCTGATATGGCTAAGCAGTTGTGAGACTTGTTGAGCAATTTTATTGCAGAATTTCGGAACAACTATAACCATTGGCGTTTTTATTTCATTTTTGCGCAACCTATTTTCCAGTAAGATCGCAGCATCAGATTTCGGCGCTACTTTGCGTTTTTCTGGCAGCTCGATGTAAGCTATAATTAGAGTGATATTGAGGTTGCCCGGATCTATAATTAATTCCCATGCGGTTGCGGTATCCTGTGCTTTCACCACCATGGAAGCGCCACCCTGTAATTTCTTTTTCAGCTCCTCTTCTAGATCTTCGAAATAATCCTTCTGAGCGTCTGGAAAAACAAAAAGAATATTGTCATTCATGCCACATTCTCCATTTCGTTGATAGGAAATTCCAGCCTAAAAACTATTTGACCATTGCTTCTTTCTGGCTCGATAAATTTGCCATTCTGACGTGCGACACGGCTTTCTATCATCTGTCGCCCAATTGTGAAATCGGTATACATTCGTTCAAGAAAAACATCATGCCGCTGTCGCTTATCTCGTTTATCAGTGTACTCGCGGACTGGTTCACAACCGTCGATTTTCAATGTCAGCTGACCCTCGGCCTGTTCAATGCTGACATCAATCAGCCGGTCTACTGAAGCGTAACGCAGCAGGTAGGAAAATATAGATTCTAGAACAAAGTTGATGTGAACAGGATCAGCCATGATGTACGGCACTGTTTCCTTATCAGGCAAAGATATCAGTGTACTGTCTGATACTGGAAAGTCATCAAGCATGCGATTAATCTCAAGCACCAAATTCAATCTAATCGGCTGTTCTGAAGCCAATCCCACTTTTCTGTCATACCGAGCCATGCGATCATAAGTTGCCTGCACTTTGTGTAACTGACGCATGATCTTATCGCTTAGCTGCGGAATGTCTTTGCATGAATCAATATCATCACGAAGGCGACGAAGCCAGGTAAAAGCCAAGGACAGCGATGACTGTGACTGGGCAGCCACCTCATAGGAAAGTTGCGATTGATATTCTAATTCCTCCATGCGCCGTAAGCCGGAAAGATCCTTAGAGATATAAACTTTTTCACCAATTTCTTCAGGTAATTCACAGCACGACATCAACATATTTACACTTTGACTATTATTCCCCTTTTGTAGAGTAACTTCTGTTGGTGCGAGGCTGGAGGCATTTAACAAGGTTTGCGCCTGTTCCTTGTCCATGAAATAAGATTCGAAATGACCAATTACTTCAGTATTATCATCACCTAACAAATCTGTTGCAGAAGGATTGGCACGCACGATGTTATCGGCACCGTCTGTAATAATGACCGAATCTGTCGTTGATTCAAAACAGGCCTGAAAGGAAAAATGGCGCGTAAGTCGTTCGATTAAAACACCAAATTCATCACACGCCAGCGTGACTGATTGCTCTTCCTGTAACGAAAAAGCATTTATCTTTTCATCTTCTATATTAAGAATCCAGTGTATCTCTCCATTTGCTCGAATCGGGCAGCACAGTTCTGAATGCGTTGGCGTGGTACCATCTTTCGCAATGATACCTGCTTTAAATTGAGATAGGCTTGTAACATTTCCATTATTAAGAATTTTTTCACTATTCAGACATTCAGCCAGTAAACCCTCTTTAATATCTTGTCTGTAATCTGCAGGCAGTTTCATTGGGTCATTGCTACTCACCTGAGATTGCAGCACCAACTTCTTCTGGTAGCGTTCCACACGGAACAGCGAAACATGAAGCCAGGCGTAATGTTTCTGCAAACGCCGAACAAATATATTGGCCGCATCTACAAGGCTAGATGCTCGTGCGATGGACTTGACCAGTTCAAAACGGAACTCCATCTCACTAATTTCCTGCTGATGTTGAGCCATCAGCATGGCCTGATCAATCGGTAATTTCTCCAGTATGTGACACGCATTATCATCAAATGCCTGTTCGTTCTTACTGAGCAGCCCAAACGATG
The DNA here is from genome assembly GCA_013138755.1 of Gammaproteobacteria bacterium. Taxonomy (GTDB): domain Bacteria; phylum Pseudomonadota; class Gammaproteobacteria; order SZUA-229; family SZUA-229. The sequence goes on along the minus strand of WTCC01000224.1, from coordinate 748 downwards.
ACACAAGCGCACCATTATTTTCAACAATCCTGAATATGAATGACTTGTAGCCCAAATCTAATAATTTTATTATATCAGGATCATCTGCCAGGTCTTTCCACTCCTCCAACTGCAAAAAAGTTTCAAGAATATAGGGTTCTACCGTATCTCGGCGCATCCATCTAACCATAGCTTCAGACATCGGCGTCCACTTCTTTGCCCAAAACATGCTACCTGCCGGGTCGATGGTAGCAAATGGGTTAGCATGCACGAGATTTTGATCATCCATCTGGCTGAAACGGGTTACAATACAGAGATCATGTGGGATTAATTCATGAACAATCTTAGCAGTCGCCTCTAGCATTTCCTGCGGATCATGTTTAGCGGCGATGTGCGTATTAATAGCATGGCTTGCGTTGTCGATTATGCGATTGTGAAAGATAGCAATGCTGCCAAGCAGACCGCCATCAGCATCGGTAACCGGTACTCCGCATATATCGATTTCAATTGGTTTATTGTTTTCACCACTCGGTGTAACCATAATTTGATAGTTATCACTCTCTCCTCGGTGACGACGTTTTAACGCATTGCCAAGTTTTTCACGATCTTCGCCAACAACAAAATCCATTGCCTGGCGTCCTTTGAAGTCATCAATACCAAACAGTGACATCGCTTCGGCGTTCGCATAGGTAATCATTCCCAGGCTGTCAACTTTTACAACACACCATGGCGATGAATCAAAAATTGCCATTTCACGTTGTGCCACTGG
>WTCC01000257.1 GCA_013138755.1 Gammaproteobacteria bacterium | reverse complement strand
AAGTTTATGAAATGTTAAATATTTGTTGCATGACTTAAGTCAACATGGAGTGATTCAACGAGGGAATTCAATCTGGACAGATTAAAAATTGGTGGTTCTGGTCGTCGTGTTGATTGCGTTAAGCGTAGATGACAGCTTTTAAATCTTTGATAAGTATGTTTTTTTCGTGTTTGTTAAGGAAAGAACCGAGTTCGAGATCTTTACCATGTGAGCGAATAAATACCTGTTTTTGTCGACCATAAATAGCCGGTTGTTTGACAAATATTTTTGCCCACAGCCGGTGATATTTCCATGTCTTCTCCGCATGATAGCAGCCACGTTCTACGATGACTGTGGTGTTGTCAAAGGTGATTACTTCGATTCTGATATTTGCGCGCATCCGCAGGTATAAGCAGATAAATAAAACGCTTACCTCAAGCCCGGCAAAAGGAAAAATTAACCATAGTCCCCGCAACGCAAAAAAAGTCGATATACAAAATGTAATAAAAGCTAATGATGAAACAATCATCATATTAAAATGCCAGCTGGCGGAGTTATTGGGTCTGAGGATGATGGTGGACAGCCCCGTATTTTTATCTGTGCTCGTTTCTACCATGATGCATGTATATAGGAAGGTTATATACCATTATAAACATTTGATAGCGTGTTGCAGGTGTTTTCGAGCCACCATACTAGAGGTCATGTTTCTTTAATCGATACAAAAAAGCGTCTCGACTTAGGCCGAGTAATTTGGCCGCTTTAGATTTATTTCCTTTCGTATATGTGAGCGCCTGCTTGATGAGATCGATTTCGAGTGATTCCATGTCGATGCCGTGTTCTGGCAGAGTATAACCTGATGTGCCCTTCATTTTGCTTTCACGAATCTCTTGTGGCAGGTTTTCTTTAGTAATGATTTCGCCTGGTAATAGTGCGGAGACATGTTTACAGATATTTTTTAGTTCACGAATATTGCCTGGCCACGAGTAGTGTTTTAACTGATTCAGCGCGTCCGAGCTCAAGGTGCATGGCGCTGTATTATTTCGTTTGGCACTTTCTTTTAAGAAGTGTTTTGCCAGTTCAGGTATGTCACTGCGGCGTTCATATAGATTCGGTAGACGTAAGGTGACGACGCTTAAGCGGTAAAACAAATCTTCACGAAATTGACCCATATTGATGAGCTGTATTAAATTACGGTGTGTTGCGGCTAATATTCGGACATCTACCTGTTCTATCTCGTGTGAGCCGACGCGTTGGCATTCGCCGTTTTCAACGAAGCGTAAAAGTTTTGCCTGTTGTGCTAGTGGCAGGTCACCGATTTCGTCAAGAAATAAAGTGCCGCCTTTTGCTCTTTGCACGTAACCGTCTTTTCTTTCATCTGCGCCAGAGAATGCGCCTTTTTCATGACCGAATAATAGTGATTCGGCCAGTTCAGCAGGTAGTGCCGCGCAATTGATAATAACGAAGGGCTTATCTGCTCGAGTACTGCTTTTCTGTAACGCCTGGGCCATCAGTTCTTTGCCGGTGCCGGTTTCACCTTCTATTAATATATGCACGTCAGCCGCTGCTGCAATCTGTGCCGTACGGATAACGGATTCGAGAGCAGGGGAGTGCCCGACAATAGTGGTAAATGTATCGTTGTTGCTTGCGCCAAACATATTAATGATGGTTGTGGTGTTCCATAGGGATAAACAGGCTACCGATTGCCATGGCGATGATGAATAGGCCGACAATTTGCCTTGCGCGCGTTGAGTGTGCAAACCGAGTAATCCAGGAGGTCATGAAACCTGCAGTAATCAGTGTTGGTAATGTGCCTAGTCCAAAGGCTAGCATGGTCAGCGCGCCGCTGACGGCATCGCCTGCGGTCAATGCCCAGATAAGTACAAAGTAGACCAGGCCACAGGGTAGCCATCCCCAGATAAGCCCATAAGCCAGTGCCTTGGGTATGGTGGTAACCGGTACTAATTTTCTACCGATGGGTTCAAGTTGTTTCCATATCGGGATACCGATCTTTTCGACTCTGGCTAATTGCGGTAACCAGCCGGTCAGATATAAACCAATAGCAATCATCATGGTGACGCCAATGCCTCTTAATATGGCATGGCCCTGATCAAAACCGGCAGATTGTAATACGCTGGTGCCAACCCAACCAGCAATTAGTCCTGCGGTACTGTAACTGACAATGCGTCCGATGTTATAGGTGAAGACAAAAGTAAAAAGTTTTGGTTTGTTGTTTCGTATCTCAGGAGGCAGACTTAGACTCAATGCACCGATGATGCCACCACACATACCAATGCAATGCATGGTGCTAAAAAAACCAAGAAGGAAAGCTGAGGTCAGCGTGACTGGATCATTCATAATTCAAAGATAAAGCGTGAGTAATATGGAGTGCTTGAGTTTTTAGCCGGACGTATTTTAAATAGCGTCTAATGAAGCAGTAAATAGTTGTTTTACTTTACATTACTCAGCAAGTTTTGCCCACATGTCATATGCGTCAGTGTCAGTAATGGTTACCTGTGTGATATCACCCACTTTATAGTGATGATTTTCTGGTACATCGATGTAGACCAGGCCATCGATATCAGGTGCGTCGGAAGTCGTGCGAGCGACGAGTTGTTCGCCGGTATCATCTGCTACGATGTCATCAATAATGACACTGCGTGTCGTACCGATATTTTGTTTTAACTTTGCAGCGCTGATGCCGGCCTGTTTTTCCATGAAGCGCGCGACACGTTCCTGTTTTACAGATTCAGGTACTGCGCCATCAAGTTCATTGGCTTTAGCGCCGTCGACGTCAGAGTAGGCAAAGCAACCGACACGATCGAGCTGTGCTTCATCAAGAAAATCGAGTAATGCTTCAAAATCTTCTTCAGTTTCACCGGGGAAGCCAGCGATAAAAGTGCTGCGGATGGTGATTTCAGGACAGATCTCACGCCACTGTTTGATGCGTTGTAGTGTGTTTTCTGATGAGGCGGGACGTTTCATTGCTTTCAAAATTTTAGGACTGGCATGTTGAAACGGAATGTCGAGGTAAGGCAATATCTTGCCTTCCGCCATCAATGGAATGATCTCATTGACGTGAGGATAAGGATAAACGTAATGCAGTCGCACCCAGATACCAAACTGACTTAAGGCTTCACATAACTCAGTCATTCGCGTTCTAACTGGCGTACCATTATAGAATTCGGTCTTGTATTTAACATCAACACCATAAGCACTGGTGTCTTGTGAGACGACGAGTAATTCTTTTACACCGGCAGCTGCCAGGCGCTCGGCTTCGAGCAATACATCATTGACTGGTCGGCTGACCAGGTCGCCCCGCAATGAGGGAATAATGCAGAACGTGCAACGGTGGTTGCAGCCCTCTGATATTTTTAAATAAGCGTAATGTTTTGGTGTCAGTCGAATGCCTTGTGGTGGCACTAAATCGATAAACGGGTCATGTTTTACCGGTAGATGTTCATGGATTGCTGTCATCACTTCATCTGCTGCATGAGGCCCGGTAACGGCGAGTACATTAGGGTGTGTCTCTTTTACGATGTCGCCTTTTGCGCCCAAGCAGCCAGTCACGATAACTTTTCCGTTCTCATTTAGCGCTTCGCCTATCGCTTCTAATGATTCTTCTACTGCCGAATCGATAAATCCACAAGTATTAACCACCACTAAGTCAGCAGTATCGTAGCTGGGGACAATATCGTAACCTTCGGCGCGAAGTTGTGTGAGAATATGCTCCGAGTCTACGGTCGCTTTGGGGCAGCCTAAACTAACGAAACCTACGCGGCCATTGCTATTGGTGGGGTTATTTTGATTTTCGGTAGACATCTACTAGCAACTGGATTTAAAAAAAGAGCTATTTTAACCGATTAGAAGCACATGAGTACTAACGAAGAACGATTTGGCACTCTTGCCAGAGTTTATGGCAATGAGGAGCTGCAAAAGTTACAAGCTTCGCATATTTGC
>WTCC01000215.1 GCA_013138755.1 Gammaproteobacteria bacterium | reverse complement strand
AGCTCTCCTATAAAAATTAACTAATCTAAAATATAAAAAATTCTTGGTCTATCTATACCGGGTTTATCAAAACCTGGTCAATCTAAAATATAACTTGTTACTGAACGCTAACGATTTTCATTATGTTACTACCGCCGCCTTCATCGCCCAGCATATCGCCACGTGTGAGAATAATGCGATCACCATCCTTAACGATATTTTTACTTTTCAGTAAATTCACAACACCTAGTGTCACCTCTTGTGGCGCCAGGCCTTCAAAATCTGTTCGTACTGGATATACACCTCGATACAATGTAACCCGACTCAAAGTGTTTACACATGGCGTTAACACATAAATCGGTATGCCAGAACTGATTCGTGACATCCATAATACGGTTGCACCAGATTGTGTCAACGATGCAATCGCATCCATCTTAAGGTGATTCGCAGTATACATTGTAGCCATTGCTATCGCTTCATCAACCCTACCAAACACAAGGTCAACACGGTGATCCGATGTCTTCGCTTCGCGTTGCTGCTCAGCATGCTCACAGATTCTACCCATGGTAGCCACGGTTTTAGCAGGATACTTACCCACCGCCGTCTCACCAGACAACATCACCGCATCTGTACCATCAAGCACTGAGTTAGCTACGTCAAAAACTTCTGCTCGTGTCGGAATCGGGCTTTCGATCATCGATTCCATCATCTGTGTTGCTGTAATCACTACCTTATTCATACTGCGAGCTTTTTTGATCAAACTTTTTTGCAGCGCTGGCAGCTCAGCATCACCCATCTCAACACCCAGATCACCGCGTGCTACCATGATGACATCGGACGCTTCGATTATCTCATCGATATTTTCTATCGCTTCCGCACGCTCCACCTTAGTGACAATACTCGCATCACTGCCTTCTGCCTTTACTAGCTCACGACACTGATTAACATCAGCTGCCGTTCTGGCAAAAGACAAAGCCATATAATCAACATCCATTGCAACAGCGGCTTTTAAATCTTCTTTGTCTTTATCCGTTAGAGCTGGTGCCGATAAACCGCCACCTTTCAGATTGATACCTTTATTGTTAGATAACAGACCAGTATAAACAACTCTGCATCTGATCTCGCTGGCGACCACTTCCGTTACTTCAAGCTCGACACGTCCATCATCAAGCAAGAGGGTATCACCACTATTAACATCGTTTGGCAAATCTTTGTAGGTGATGCCAACACGTTCCTGAGTACCTTCGTTTTTACCAAGATCAGCATCCAGAATAAAAGTTTCACCCCTTATTAACTGAACCTGTCCATCTTTAAATTTATGCGTGCGAATTTTTGGCCCTTGCAAATCAGCCAAAATCCCAACGATACGTCCGGTACTTTCACTGCACTGACGGATTAAATCTACGCGTGCCTTTTGTTCTTCGTGAGAACCATGCGAGAAATTCAAACGAAATACATCAACTCCGGCCCGAACCATCTCTAGAATTACTTCAGATGAACTTGAACCTGGCCCTAACGTCGCGACGATCTTAGTTCTGCGCATTGATGTTTTGTTTTAACCTCAGTTTGTAATATTTTTATTAAATACTTATTAGTTATTTTTGTTTAGCAGCAAACTCTTCTAGCATTGCTACTGCAGGTAATGTCTTGCCTTCAAGATACTCAAGGAAAGCACCGCCTGCTGTCGAGATATAAGTGACTTTGTCATAAATATCGTACTTCTGAATTGCTGCAATCGTATCACCACCACCAGCCAGACTAAAACCTGGTGAATTAGCAATCGCCATTGCAACTGTTTTAGTACCTTCGCCGAATTGATCAAACTCAAAAACGCCAACCGGGCCATTCCAGATAATCGTGCCAGCTTTTTCGATAATATCAGCCAGTTCTTTTGCTGAGTTTGGACCAATATCAAAAATCATATCGTCATCCACAACTTCAGAAGCATCTTTTAAAGTTGCTTCAGCATCTTCAGCAAACTCTTTTGCACAGACAACGTCTGTCGCAATTGGAATGCTTGCGCCACGTGCATTCATCTTTTCAATCAATGCTTTTGCTGTATCAACCAGGTCTGCTTCATACAAAGATTTACCAACATTGTGACCCATCGCTGCCAGGAACGTATTCGCGATACCGCCGCCAACAACTAATTGATCAACTTTTTCAGACAATGCTTCAAGCACGGTTAACTTAGTAGAAACTTTAGAGCCGCCAACGATAGCCACCATAGGACGAGCAGGATCAGCCAGAGCTTTAGCAAGGCTATCTAATTCACCAGAAAGCAAAATACCGGCACAAGCTAATGGTGCAAATTTACCAGCACCATGTGTTGATGCTTGTGCACGATGTGCAGTACCGAACGCATCCATAACAAATACGTCACATAAAGAAGCGTACTTTTTAGATAAAGCTTCGTCATCTTTCTTCTCGCCCGCATTAAAACGAACATTTTCTAATAACACACACTCTCCAGCAGCAACTTCTGGTGCGTTATCTAAGTAATCTTTAACCAGGCGAATATCAGTACCTAACTTTTCAGTCATAACATCTGCGATAGGCGCCATTGAGTTTTCATCATCAACCTTACCCTCTTCAGGACGACCACGATGCGACATAACCATTACTGAAGCACCTGCTTTCATACAGAACTCAACAGTAGGCATCGATGCAGTAATACGCGCATCAGAAGTCACCTTGCCATCTTTAACAGGAACATTAAGGTCAGCACGAATAAGAACGCGCTTGCCAGCTAAATCTAAATCAGTCAGCTTGATAAAAGCCATGATAAAACTCCAAAAATTTCTTTATAAAATAATAAATACAGTTTGTTAAATAAGTTAAATACTTAACGAACGGTACTTCTGGAAATAAAAAAAACTAAAAAACTTATTTGGCCGCGAAGAACGCGAAAAGCGCAAATTAAAGGCTAAAACCAAATTACTTATAAAACACCAGCCCGAACAAATTATCGGGCTGAGTTTCAAATACCTTCACACTGTATAAGTGAGGAGATTTTGTTCGCGGGCAAGGCGCGGTTCGGATTTAAAAACGGAGCGTACACTAAGTACGTGAGTATTTTAAATTCGGGCCGCAACGCCACCCCCGGACAAAAGATCCTTACTTAGAAACGTGTTGGATTAAACGAAGCATGTTACATGTGTAACCGTACTCGTTGTCATACCATGAAACTAATTTCACAAATGTACCGTCTAATGCAATACCAGCTTCTGAATCAAAGATTGAAGAGAAACCACAACCACGGAAGTCTGTAGAAACTACTTTCTCATCTGTGTAACCAAGCGTTTTGCTCATGTCACCAGATTCTGAAGCGGTTTTTAACTCAGCACAGATTTCTTCGTACGATGCTTCTTTGTCCAACTCGATTGTTAAATCAACAACAGATACGTCTGAAGTTGGTACACGGAAAGCCATACCAGTTAGTTTGCCGTTAAGCTCTGGAAGAACAATACCTACCGCTTTAGCAGCACCAGTAGAAGATGGGATTATGTTTTCTAAGATACCACGGCCACCGCGCCAGTCTTTCATAGAAGGACCATCAACAGTTTTCTGTGTCGCTGTAGCAGCATGCACTGTAGTCATAAGACCACGTTTGATACCAAACTTGTCATTAATAACTTTAGCAATAGGAGCTAGGCAGTTAGTAGTACAAGACGCAGCTGAAACAATTGCTTGACCAGCGTATTCGTTATGGTTAACACCGTATACGAACATTGGAGTGCTGTCTTTAGCAGGCGCACTTTGCATTACTTTCTTCGCACCAGCATCGATGTGTGCTTGACAAGTTTCTTCTGTAAGGAAGAAACCAGTACATTCGATGATTAGGTCAGCGCCGATGTCTCCCCATTTAAGATCAGCAGGATTACGCTCTGCTGTTAAACGGATTGTTTTACCGTTAACGATTAAGTTACCGTTTTCAACAGAAACTTCACCGTCAAAGTTACCATGAACTGAATCATACTTAAGCATATATGCTAAGTAGTCAGCGTCTAGTAAATCATTAATACCTACTACTTCAATATCTGAAAAATCTTTTGCAATTGCACGGAAAGCCATGCGACCAATACGGCCAAAACCGTTAATACCGACTTTTATAGTCATGATAATTTCTCCAATTCTAAATAATAAAAATAAACTAAAAAACTTTTTTGCCGCAAAGAACGCAAAGGGCGCGAAGAAAAACTAATAAATATTTATCTTTGCTTTTTTTTGCGGACTTTGCGTCCTTCGCGGCTAAATCTATTTATCTCTTATGCAACACTATCGATTGTCTTAACAACGTTATCAACAGTGAAACCAAAGTACTCGAACAACTGTGGAGCAGGCGCTGATTCACCGAATGTGGTCATACCAACAACCGCACCGTTCATACCAACATACTTCCACCAGCCATCCATAATTGCTGCTTCAACTGCAACACGTGCAGTCACCGCTTTTGGCAATACAGATTCTTTGTATGCATCATCCTGTTTTTCAAAGATTTCAACACATGGCATAGAAACAACACGTACGTTTTTGCTTGATGCTTCAGCTGCTTGCATCGCAAGATCAACTTCAGAACCAGTCGCCATAACGATTACGTCTGGTGTACCTTCTGAGTCTTTCAGGATGTAACCGCCTTTAGCGATATTAGCGATAGTCGCGTCATCACGTTTCTGGAACGCTAGACCCTGACGAGAGAAGATCAAAGTCGATGGACCGTCTTTAGACTCGATAGCCGAACGCCATGAAACAGCTGTTTCAACCGTGTCACAAGGACGCCATACAGACATGTTAGGAATCATACGTAATGTAGGAATCTGCTCGACAGCCTGGTGAGTAGGACCATCTTCACCCAGACCGATAGAGTCATGTGTGTAAACGAAAATACTACGTATCTTCATCAGAGCAGCCATACGTAAAGCATTACGTGCGTACTCAGAGAACATTAAGAATGTCGCACCGTAAGGCATTAAACCACCGTGAAGTGTTACACCATTCATGATCGCACTCATACCAAATTCACGTACACCGTAAGAGATGTAGTTACCGGCAAAATTCATTTCAGCTGAACCGTGGTCGTCGTTGATACGAACACTCTTGTCGTTGAACGTATTGTTTGATGGTGTTAAGTCAGCAGAACCACCAAGGAACTCAGGCAGTAATGGCGCAAAACCATTCAGCGCACCTTTTGAAGCAACACGTGTTGCCGGTGACTCTTCTTTCGCGTTGATGTCAGCGATAATTTTGTCAGCACCAACTGCAAAGTGTTCAGGCAGGTCACCATTCATACGACGAGTAAACTCAGCCGCTTCACCAGGGAAAGCCGCAGCATAAGCAGCAAACTTCTCATCCCACGCAGATTCAGCAGCTTTACCTGCATCTTTAGCATCCCAGCCTGCGTAGACATCATCAGGGATAACAAATGCTTCGTGCTCCCAGTTCAGATGTTCACGTGCTGCAGCAATCTCATCTGCGCCCAGCGCTTCACCGTGTACGTTATGACCACCACCTTTGTTAGGTGCGCCTTTACCGATTACTGTGTTACAACAAATCAGTGAAGGCTTATCAGAAGCAATTGCTTCTGCAGTTGCTTTTTTGATTGCATCCGCATCATGACCATCGATTGAAATCACATGCCAGCCGTAAGCTTCAAAACGCTTTGGCGTATCATCGATAAACCAGCCATCAACGTTGCCATCGATTGATATGTTGTTGTCATCATAGAAACAGATCAATTTGCTCAGGCCAAAAGAACCAGCCAATGAACATGCTTCGTGAGAGATACCTTCCATCAAACAACCATCACCCAGGAACACAAATGTTTTATGATCAACGATGTCGTGACCGTCTTTATTAAACTGCGCAGCCATTACTTTTTCAGCCAATGCCATACCAACTGCATTAGTAAGGCCTTGACCTAAAGGACCAGTAGTCGTCTCGATACCTGCTGTGTATCCATACTCAGGATGACCCGGTGTTTTAGAATGTAACTGACGGAATTTCTTAAGGTCTTCAATACCCAGATCATAACCAGTTAGATGCAGTACTGAATAAGGCATCATTGATGCGTGACCATTAGACATTACAAAACGGTCGCGATCAGCCCAATCAGGGTTGGTCGGGTTGTGTTTCATAAAGTCATTCCAAAGGACTTCAGCGATATCCGCCATGCCCATAGGTGCACCAGGATGACCCGAATTAGGGATTTGAACCGCGTCCATTGTCAGGAAGCGAATCGCGTTTGCTAGTTCATTACGTGAAGGCATAGTGCTCTCCGATTAAGTTTTTGTAACTGAATGCGCCACCACGCAAGCCTATTGGAAACACCAATTAATCGCCCGCGAAATGACAAAAATTATATTGAAATCAATGACTAAGACACCCGTAATAGCCCATAAATCGCCGTGTCAGTCACCATTGAAAGGCGCGTATTTTCCCTTAATTTGACGGAATGAGCAAGTTGCAGAAAACGGGGCAACTTCTAGCTGATCAAAAGCCACTCACAGCCTACGCCACTTCAGCCTTCCATTTAATCGAACAACCCATGCTCGGAATCTGCTGCTCAGGCCCACGACCTGTCTGCGCTACTTGTTTCATCGCCTCGAATAAATCACGCCTCACATCATCCGCAGCCGTTTCCTTTCGACTCTCATCCAGGCGACCACGATACTGTAACTCCATGGATTTATTGTATCCAAAGAAATCCGGCGTACAAACCGCCCCATAGGCTTTAGCGATGCCCTGTGTTTCATCGATTAAATAGGGAAAAGGAAAACCGTACTCTGCTGCAATCGCCTGCATATTCTCAAATGAATCTTCCTCGTACTCAGCAGGGTCGTTCGACATGATCGCAACTGTATTAACCCCCAAAGTCATTAATTCTTTTGTATCGCGGACAATTCGTTCACGTATAGACTTTACGTAAGGACAGTGGTTACAAATAAACATCACCAGCAAACCGTTTTCACCACGCGCCAATTCTGGCGTCCACACTTTGCCGTCTACTCCTGGCAAAGAAAAACCCACAATCGGTTGATCAAACTCACACACTGGTGTTTCTAGCGAAACCATGCTTCACCCCCGAAGCTAAATGCAATACCTGAAAATAAGCATTAAACACATTCAAAATTTAAAACGTGCCAATTTTACCTGCCTATCTATTTTTTACCCGATAAAACTATTTAGCAGTATCAGGGACTAATACTTATATCACTCAATGGTTACATCGCTGCAAAAGAACCAAATTAACAATCGTTTCGGAGAGAACCATGCCAACTCCGAAGCGGGATGCAGCCTATTTAAGCCTTGTTTTTATGGAAAACATCACCATAAACAAGTAGAATGGTCGATTCGGTCATGCATTAACAGCATGATCAGCGAGCAACAAGAAGTTTATGAAAAGCAATATTTTAACAGGTAATTTTATGGCATCTCCTCTTTTAGAACAAGACAAACAATCACGTCTTAAGTCACTTATCGCAAAGGGCAAAGATCAGGGTTATCTTACTTACGCTGAGGTTAATGACCACTTACCCGAAGGTATTGTCGACCCTACGCAAATTGAAGATATCATCAACACCATCAATGATATGGGCATTCAAGTGCTGGAAACAGCACCTGAAGCAGAATCTCGCGTCCTAACCGATGCGTCTGTTAGCGAAGCCGATGACGAAACCACAGAAGAAGCTGTTGCAGCACTAGCCTCTATCGAATCAGAATTAGGTCGTACTACCGACCCAGTTCGTATGTACATGCGCGAAATGGGCAGTGTAGAACTATTGACACGTGAAGGCGAAATTGAAATTGCCAAACGCATTGAAGAAGGTCTAAAACAAGTTCTTCACGCATTAGCAACTAACCCGACTACAGTTGGCAACGCAATAAAGGTATGGGAAAAAGTTCAAGCAGGTGAATCTCGTCTAAACGAGTTACTGGTCGATTTCCACAAGAGCGACGAAGAACTTGACCTGCTTGCCGCCGAAGCATTACAACGCGCCGCAAAAGAAGCTGAGATGGCGGCGGCTGGCAAGCCTGTCGTAAAAGAAGAAGTCGTCGACACTGGTCCAGATATCGTAAAAGTTAAAAAAATCTTT
>WTCC01000124.1 GCA_013138755.1 Gammaproteobacteria bacterium | reverse complement strand
CCGGTATTGTTTAACCATACCATGGTCAATTGGCTGGGTGATTTCATGCGCTCTCGTTCGATCGGACAGAAATTAAAAACGATCTCTAAACTGCGCGGTAAACATTTCACACCCGTCATCGCATTATTACACGGACTAACTGATGATACAGTCGGTTTAAACATGGGGGAAACAGCCGAGATTATCGCTAACAATTTTGGTATCACCCGAGAGCAGATGGATGAATACGCGATGAACAGTCATCACCGTCTGGTGAAAGCACATGAAGCTGGCCATCTCGATGAGATCGAAGTGTTATACGATGATAAAGGTAATTATTACGATCATGACGATGGTGCACGAGCTGATTCGTCACTAGAGAGTCTGGCTAAATTACGTCCGGCATTTGACAAGAAGTACGGCAAGGTGACCGCAGGCAATAGCGCACAGATTACGGACGGCGCTTCCTGGTTAATACTTGCCAGTGAAGATGCAGTCAACAAGTACGATCTACCTGTGATGGCATCGATAACCGATACTCAGTGGGCAGGTCTTGATCCTGCCGTCATGGGCATGGGGCCAGTTCATGCGATGACGCCGATCATGCAGCGCAATCAACTGGCGATCGACGACATTGATTACTGGGAGATTAATGAAGCGTTTGCGACGCAGGTTCTGGGATGCGTAGAAGCCTGGCAGCAAGATGGTTACTGTAAGGATGAACTAGATCTTGATAGCGCCATGGGTGAGATTCCATATGAAAAGCTTAACATCGATGGCGGCGGTGTCAGCTTAGGCCACCCTGTCGGCGCCAGTGGTGCTCGTATCATCCTGCACATGTGCAAGATATTACAACGCACTAATGCTAAACAAGGTATGGCCAGTCTGTGTATCGGCGGTGGTCAAGGTGGCGCCATGCTGCTACGCAATGAATCAACAACAATAAATAATACAGAGGCATAACATGACGACTAATAACGGATCAGAGAACAGTCATGGCAACTGGAATGTTGAGAGGGACAGTAACAATATAGCCTGGGTACATTTTAATAAACCGGATGCTTCTGCGAATCTATTGTCACAGACAGCGATAAAAGAACTCGATGATGTTATCAATGGATTCGAAAAAGATTTACCGCAGGCGGTTATTATTCTTTCTGATAAAAAAGACAGCTTTATCTTCGGTGCGGATATCAAAGAGTTTACCGCTTTAGACAATAAAGAACAGGCTTTAGCTTTCATGCTAAAAGGTCATGCACTGATGAATCGCATAGAAAATCTTGCTTGTCCTACTGTCAGCATGATCCATGGTCTATGTTTTGGTGGTGGAACAGAGCTATCATTAGCATGTAATTACATCGTGGCCTCTGATGACAAGAAAACGAAGATCGGTCTACCCGAGATAAAACTTGGTATCCACCCGGGTTACGGTGGCACAGCTAGATCGATCGAGCGCTGTGGTCCATTAGCAGCCATGAATATCATGCTTACAGGTCGTGCGCTGACAGCACGTGCTGCTAAAAAGATTAAGCTTATCGATGCGATGGTACCCGTCCGACAATTAAGAACAGCTGCTGAAAGCTACGCACTAACAGCACCAAAACGAAGACCGCTGCCATTCTTTACGCGACTTACTAACAATGCTCTCATCCGACCACTGATAGCATCACAGATGCGAAAACAGGTCGCTACAAAAGCGAAGCCTGAGCATTATCCTGCGCCCTACTCACTGATCAAACTGTGGCAGCAATATGCAGGCAATAAGAAACTTATGTTAGAAAAAGAAGCGATAGCCGTCGCAGCTCTTGCAACCACTGATACGGCTAGAAACCTTGTTCGTGTTTTCTTCCTGCAGGAAAGTCTGAAAAGCCAGGGAAAACAGCTGGATTTTGAAGTCGAACACGTGCACGTTATCGGTGGCGGCATCATGGGCGGAGATATCGCTTCATGGTGTGCGATACAGGGCTATTCTGTCACCGTACAGGATCAGAACCCCGAACAACTCGCCAAGACCATCAAACGTGCTCAGTATTCATTTAAAAAGAAATTCAAACGTGACAGACGTGCGATAAGAGATGCCAACGATCGACTGATGGCTGACCATCGTGGCGCCGGCATACATCGCGCTGACATTATTATCGAAGCGATATTCGAAGACGTAGCGGTAAAACGTGCGCTATACGAATCCATCGAACCAAAGATGAAAGATGGCGCTATTCTGGCTACCAATACATCGAGCATTAAGCTCGAAGACCTCAGTTCATGTTTAAAACAACCTGGACGTTTAGTCGGCTTACACTTTTTTAATCCCGTCGCTCTGATGCCATTAGTCGAGATTATCCGTGGTAACGAGACTGATGAAAAGGTGGTACAACAAGCGCTGGCCTTCGGTAAAAATATCGGCAAGTTACCATTAGCTGTTAAGAGTTCTCCCGGATTTTTAGTCAACAGGATTCTGATGCCTTATATCCTGGAAGCCGTTACTATGGTCGACGAAGGTATCGTTCCATAAGTTATCGATAAAGCAGCGACAGACTATGGTATGCCGATGGTCCCTATCGAATTAGCCGATACCGTTGGTCTGGATATCTGTAAATCGGTAGCTAATATTTTACCCGTCGCTCTTGGTATGGACTTACCTGACAACCTAAAAGAACTTTCTGATAAGAAGTTAGGCAAAAAAACGGGTGAAGGATTTTATAAATATAAAGGTAATAAACCGATAAAAAACAAATCGGCAAGATACGATAATC
>WTCC01000142.1 GCA_013138755.1 Gammaproteobacteria bacterium | reverse complement strand
TGGTGCGTTCAGCATCAGGGGTGACCATGACCAGGCATTTTCCTGTGATGCCGCCTTTATGTTTGCCATCGATATTACAGTCGACGCCCGCAGCAATCAGATCATCATGGTAAAAATGACCCAGGTCATCATCCGCAACCTTGCATGAGTAATATGCAGAGCCACCCATCGAGCTGGTAGCAATCAATGTGTTTGCGGCAGAGCCACCGCTGCCTTTATTGCCTTCAAATGCATCGAGCTGAGTGATCAATTCGTGTTGCTGATTCTCGTCGACTAATGTCATCACACCTTTATCGATGTTGTTATCTTGTAGAAATTGATCGTTTATCTCGAACTCCATGTCGACAAGAGCATTACCTAAACCGTAGACATCGTACTTAGCCATCTTAAAAACCTGTTAATTTAATCAATGGTCGAATCTTAACGGTTGTTCGCCTATCTGTCAGTTGATTGTGTAATATAGTGCTGTCTCTCTTTTAGGTGAGCGTTAGTGGAAACAATAACTTTACCGTACTGGATATTTATCTTATTGGTGGTGTTCGCTGCCGTTATGGTTCTGGATAGGATTCTTTTGCCGGGCGCACGTTGGTATCTCAAGCGTCGTGTTAACCGTGTTATCGAAGAGATTAATACCCGTCTTGATATAGAAATTCGCCCGTTTCAGTTTACCCGGCGTCAGGCCTTAATCGATCAGCTAGTCTTCGATGAAAAGGTCATCGATGCCATCAAAATTTATGCAGAAGAAAAGAAGATGCCACATGCTGTCGCACAAGAAAAAGCACGTAAGTATGCGGCTGAGATAATTCCGGCGTTTAATGCTTATATCTATTTTCGTGTTGGTTATTGGTTGGCTAAAAAAATGGCACGTCTAGTCTATCGGGTGCGTGTTGGTTTTTATGATAATGACAAGATAAGTGAAAGTGACTCAAACTCAAGTGTCGTTTTCGTGATGAATCATCGCAGTAATATGGATTATGTGCTGGTATCATTTTTAGCAGCTGAAAAAACCACACTGTCGTATGCAGTAGGTGAATGGGCAAGAATCTGGCCGCTGCAAACGCTGATAAAAGCCATGGGCGCTTTTTTTGTTCGTCGTAATTCTGGTAATGCACTGTACAGAAAAGTACTCGAACGTTACGTTAATATGTCGACGCGTGCCGGCGTTTGTCAGGCGGTTTTTCTTGAAGGTGGCTTGACTAGAGACGGCGCATTACGTGAGCCTCGGCTGGGTTTTATCGACTACATGTTACGAGACTATCATCCGCATAATGATCGAGATATCGTGTTCATACCCGTTGGCATTAATTATGATCGAGTGATAGAAGACAGAAGCCTCATCCGTCGGCTTGATAAAACAGCAAAAAAAAGAAGTGGCTGGTTTGTTATTAAAACCACTATTGCTTTCATTTTTAAGAACGCCTCACTATCAAGAAAGAACCGTTGGCGACGCTTCGGTTATGCCAGTGTCAATTTTGGTGAACCTGTCTCTGCAAGAGAATACTGTGAGGTGAATCAGATTGATTTCAGTTCGCTCGATAAAGAAGATAGATTTGTCCGTGTGGAATCGTTAGCAAAAACGATCATGAAAAATATTGAACAAGTCGTGCCTATCGTGCCAAATGCTCTGATGAGTGAGATATTTTTAAATAACAGAGAGGCCTGGAAAAGTGCATTGGAGCTTAAGGCTGAGTGCTGTGAGCGAATAAGCCAGTTAGAAAAATCCGGTGCACCGATCGATATTTCATCCAGTGCTGTCGAAAGTGTGCTGGGTGCCGCTATGGATGTATTGATCGGACGAGGGTTGATCGAAGAAGAAAACAACTTGTATCGAATGAAAGAATCAGAATTAGATATTATAAATTATTACGCTAATTCTATTGTTCATTGGCGTGTAAATATCGACGCATAAACACCTAAATCATGCCTTCACCCTTGTCAGGGTCTGGTTGGTTTGGCTGAGGTGCTTGCTCTTGTAGTTGTTCCTGGCGCCGTTGTTTCATTTTATCGATAGAGTCACGCATCGATTTATTGAGTTCATTCATGAGTTGTAATAAAGAGTCGCCCATTTCTTTTGAGCCATCACGAAGAGCCTCATTTAGCATCTGCATACCCTGGTTCATGGTTTCATCAATAGATTCGATATTGTCCTGCATGGATTCAGATAGTTCTTCAGCTAACTTTTGCAGCTCTTCTTCGGTCGCGCTCGGTGCTGGAGGCATCTGCGTTCGATTAGCATCGATTTTCCATTGCCCCTGTTGCAGTACTAAGTACGTGTCGAATGTTTGCGTACGCGAGAAATTACTGTGTGGGCTGATGGTAGTGATACTGGTGCTAACGATAGTTATTGCTTCATCGTTTGAAAATCGTTCGATTGCTGCTCTACGATGATTGTTTTCAGAATATGCGCGACGGCTATTAACCGATATTAATTTTTCAGCTTCTACAGTATTGCCTGTTTGTATGAACTGCCAGTACCGATCGGCTACCGTTTTCGGATTGTCTGCGGGTTGCGTACAAGCTGATAGTGCGACACCTGAGACGATGAGGATAAAAAAAATCTGTATATAGTCGTTTGTTTTTTTCTGAGTCATCATGTTCTATAAAACCATATAAGTTTGTGTCTAATTGATGGTGCTGCTATTTTTTTCGTCTTCTAAAATCTGCTGGTCGTAGGAATCGAGTATGAGTTCGAAGATATCGATCTCATCAAGTTCGCCTTCCATAAACTCATAAGTCTCCGGCTCGGCCCCCAATATCTGTTCGAAACGGTTGATCTCGTCATCGAGATTTTTATTGAACTGTAATGCTTTTTTGTACATGTTTCGTGCTTCGGTGAGAAAGGCGTCACGAAAGTCCGGGTCGCGGTTTATTCTTTCACGGGTTCCAATTTTTTTGTCGTCAGATAAAGGCATAATAAATATTATCGCTGTGTTTTGGTTTCTAAGTTACTGTGCGGCGTTAAAGTGTTGCAGTGCATCGCCATTATCCAGTACCTCACGTACTTTATCGGCAGCGGCTTTTATATCATCGTATTTTTTTAGATGCCATAAAGCAATAGCTGCTGAATAGACCAGTGCGTCATAAGTGCTACCTCTTGTGCCATTAAGTGCAGCAATACCTGCATCAGCCGCCATCTTAGCAACGGCTTCGGCGTCAAAGCTCGCGCTGACATCTTCACTTTCTGGTGCGGGTGGTAGATCGTCTGGTAATGGTGTGGCGCGTACCGTCTGTTCGATGCCTAAGTCTGCAGGGTTGAAATCCTGACCTTGCTCTTCACCTTTGTCGTGATAATAAAAAACTTTACCGCTCTGACGTAAGGATGGTGTTATACCGCCTTCGACGCCACGGATCATCAGGCAACCATCGAAGCCAGAGTGTCTTGCCAGCATCGCGTAGACACGTGTATAAGGTTTGTGCACGTAACCAGACATATAGTGTGTTTTGTCTTTGCCGCGGATAGGGCCGGTCAAAACTTCAACCGTGGTGATGGCCTGACGTTTGACGATATTAGTGCGTAGACCAGTTAAGTTATGCAGCGCAGGGCAATAGGATTTTTGATCAACATAGGCCCAGCCGATAGCATCATCACTCATCTGGTCGGCCGCTTGTTGCACGCTTAAATCAATATTTTTTCCTGCTGCTTTCAGTACGCGGTGGTGTGTGATGCCAAATTTCGGGCTCATGGTTTCAACACCATGAGATACTGTGGCAACACCACAGGCTGAAAGCACAGCTGGCAAAAAAGGTGCTGCTGGCAAGGTGCGGTTGTAGCCGTTGTATGGGTCAGATATGTCCAGAACTTCATCGACGTCAGCAGTAACCGTAATGGTTTTATCTCGTATACCGTCCAGGATGCCCTTGTTTTCGTCATCTGTCTCACGTTTCATGCGTAGTGCGATAAGGAATATCGCTGATTGCACTGAATCCACAGCGTCATCCAGAATAGCGCGCATACCAGCACGAGC
>WTCC01000060.1 GCA_013138755.1 Gammaproteobacteria bacterium | reverse complement strand
TACACTTTTCCGCGACTTGAGAAACAGAGTAAAGTATCGTGCGTATTGGCAACAAATAATTTATCGATAAAGTCTTCTGTTTTCATCGACGTTGCAGACTTGCCACGACCACCACGACGCTGGGTGTTATAAACATCCAACTGCTGTGATTTTGCATAACCTTCATGCGAGAAGGTCACGACCACATCTTCTTCTGTGATCAGATCTTCCATATCGAAATCAAGCTCATCCTGCATGATCTCACTGCGCCGGGCATCAGCGTAATTATCTCGAATTTCTTCGAGCTCTTCGCGTATAACCTCTAGCAGCCTTGCCGGATTAGACAGTATCTCAATTAACTCTTTAATAATATCCAGTATCTGCTGGAATTCATTAACAATTTTATCCTGCTCAAGACCTGTCAAACGATGCAGCTTCAGATCAAGAATAGCTTGCGCTTGAACCTCTGAAAGATAATAACCATCATCCTTGAGACCATATCTCGGATCAAGATCTTCTGGCCGCGAAGCATTAACATCGGCATCAGCAGTTGCACGCGAGACCATATCAACGACCATGCCTGCTGGCCATACCTTATTGAGTAAACCGGATTTTGCTTCTGCTGGATTAGCCGACCGTTTAATCATCTCGATGACTTCATCGATGTTAGCCAACGCGAGTGCGAGGCCTTCCAGGATATGCGCACGCGCACGCGCCCTGCGTAATTCATAAATAGTACGGCGTGTAACCACTTCGCGACGATGGCGAAGAAACGCATCTAGAATCTGTTTCAGATTAAGCAGCTGCGGCTGCCCTTCGACTAGCGCCACCATATTGATACCGAACGAACTCTGCATAGCTGTCTGCGAAAACAGATTATTAAGCAGTACATCAGCCACTTCACCGCGCTTGATCTCGATAACGATCCGCATACCATCTTTATCAGATTCATCACGCAGCGCAGATATACCTTCGATACGTTTTTCTTTGACTAACTCAGCTATACGCTCGATCAGGCGCGCCTTGTTTACCATGTAAGGCAATTCGCTAACAATAATTGATTGCTTACCCTTGGCATCTTCGACTATCTCGGCACGAGAGCGCATTACCATACGACCACGGCCTGTTTTGTATGCCTGCCGAATACCCTTCACACCATTGATAAAACCTGCTGTCGGCAAATCGGGAGCTGGTATATGCTCCATCAGCTCATCAATCGATAACTCTGGGTTTTCGATTAAGGCCAAGCAGGCACTGATCACTTCACCAAGATTGTGCGGCGGCATATTGGTTGCCATACCCACAGCAATACCGGTTGAACCATTGATCAACATGTTAGGTACACGTGTTGGCATAACCACAGGTTCAGATTCTGACCCATCGTAGTTTTCAGCAAAATTAACGGTTTCTTTGTCCAGATCGGCCAGAAGTTCATGGGCAATCTTAGACATTCGTACTTCGGTATAACGCATCGCCGCTGGGGCATCACCGTCGACAGAACCAAAGTTACCCTGCCCATCGACCAACATATAACGCAATGAGAAAGGCTGCGCCATACGAACGATGGTGTCATAGACGGCGGTATCACCGTGTGGATGATACTTACCGATAACATCACCGACAACACGTGCCGATTTTTTATAAGGTTTATTGTAGTCGTTGCCAAGAACACTCATCGCATAAAGCACACGACGATGCACAGGTTTCAGACCATCTCTAACGTCAGGCAGAGCACGTCCGACAATTACACTCATGGCGTAATCCAGATAGGATTGGCGCATTTCGTCTTCGAGATTTACCGGGGATATTTCTTTCGCGAATTCAGTCATTTAGAGATGGGTATCTAGTTCCATTTAACGGCTTTAAAAGCCACGTATGCGGTTGTGTTTCTGGCAAAAAAATAGCGCATTAAGATGCGTCTTTTCAAGCATCCGATAGTAACACAATCGACACTTAGCCGCACCATTAAACAGGAGAAACTTAAGGAGATTTAAGCTTTTTTGACAGCCCGTTTAGTCGGCAGGCCCAGGAGCCGACTCTGCTCTTCTGAATCGTTAAATACGGCAGAATTAGCCAGGGAGAAATCATGCCCAAGATACAGACAATACCCCAACCATTTATACAAAAATCGGTTCAGCTTCCACTTAATCTTTATCGCTTTTTCTGGAATATGATCGTATTGTTTGCGTCCATGCTGAAGATGCCCGGTCAACACTTCTGCCTGATGCGCATCATGATATAAACGGATCGTCAGAGCAGGCTCAGCGACGCTTTTGGTGGTCTCTTCGAAATAATAGGTCAGGTACAGAGTCGTGGTGAACTTGGTGCGCTCCAGCACTGTCATGTGCAAGCTCAAACAACCTTGCAGATCAGAGATAGAATTATCAGACAGCGAAGACAGATCAGGAATCAATCGCCGCAGACGCATATAGTTATTTTCATACAGGTCCATCAGGCTCACAAAACCCTTAGGGTCTACATCTTCACAGCCGTAGCCAGAAAGATTAAGTTGTTTAGAGCGTTCCATGGGTATCAGTATAAAACAAAGGCAGCAATCGTTTTAAGCTGACCAGTAAGGTGTTTCTATACCTTCACCCAGATCGGCATCGATCAGACGCGCTCTTACTTCTAGCAGGCGTTCAATCAATGCAGGTTCTGCCACTTCATAAGCTGCCGCATCAGGCACACGCTTAACGACGACACCTAACAGCTCGGTAATTGCATTACCGATCGAGTTCTGGCTGATCGTTACGATTAGATCACCTTCGTCATTTCGGTAGATCAACTGCTTAAACGCTGGTTGCCAACGTATAAGATTCGCGTACTTAGCATCGTTTACACATAGATCTCTAACCTTCTTAGCGGAGCTAATAAAACAATTATTAAACAGCAAAATATTCTCGATCTGATCTGGAAAGTAAGAATCATCAGGCACAGGTGCATTGCGAGTTGAGACCTGGGTGAAGAAAGCACGGTAAAAATCGATAAAACCCTTCAGAATCTGATCATATTCTTTCCAGAAGTTAATGTCTTTTAATGCTTCAGCACCGCCGCGAATCTTCCAGCTCGGCAGCCCCTGCGGATAACCGGTTAATTCGATTTTTGATGAGTCTTTGCTCATCTGATTTAAGATATCAAAATCCAGTGACGCAAAGAAATCACTGTAGACATCACCCATGTAAGATTGAAATAAGCTGTGCTGACCACCGTCGGTTAGATTCGGATTACGTTCATCCGCTAACGCAGCATTACGTAACTGCTCTTTATCAAACACCATGAAGTGATTGTGAAGCATCCGGATACTGGGGACACCCGGCGAGGTCAACGGCCAGGTTGCATCCAGACTTGCTTCACCCGCAAGTATTAACGCCTCATCAGGGTCAGGATATTGCTCTATCATATAATCAATAATTATTTGATTCATACGATTCCAGGAATTTTTAGTTCTTTCTGGCACCTGTGTGCGGCGCACTGGCCGCCCTAATGGATCCAATATCGACTTAGACGTGTTGTAGATGATAGAAGTATCAAATTCGTTAGTGTGTCCCAGCGCTTTACGATATAGCAGTAAATCCTCCTGATTCTTCAACAGACCATTGTTATGCTCGAGGTCGTTTAAATTCTCAGTACTATTGAAAAACTCATTATTAGCCATCCCCTCAGGGATATCCAATGGGATAGGACGAAACGGGGTGACAATTTCTCTTGGACCAGACTGCATTACAAACCCTCTAACAAAACCGCTATTAATAAAATTCGAGTGTATTTTCACCTTAAACGACTTTAAGTTCTACTAGTAAATACACAATGGCAGTATCAATAAAATCAATCAGCAGATGGTTGGTATTTTTTGTAAGCTATGCTCTATCCACAAACCACAGCAGCAACACTATTGAATATGCCTCTAAATCGCCGACAATTCTTAAAAACTTTCGCCGTCAGCGCAGTCGGCAGTGGTCTTATCTCCTGCACACATAAGAAATTTCTTAACGTCGACGAAGATATTTTCCTTTCTGGAGGAAGTTATTTAGATGGTGAAAAAACTCAACATGCGTTGATCGTAATCAATATGACGCAACAAGAAAAAAGAGTCATCGATATAGCATTTCTAGCTCACGGCATCTATATCGACCCAAGAAACAAATACCGAGTTTTCTGCTTCGAAAAAAATGGCCACAATGCCTGCGAAATTGATCTGCAAACCAAAGCAGTCGTTCGACAATTACAAGCCGATAACAACCAGTTGTTTTCCGGTCATGCCAGCTTCAGCAAGGATGGCAAGACACTCTATTGTGTAGAGACAAACAAAGATAACCGACAAGGCAGTATCAGCATTAGAAACACCGAAACATTTGTTTCAACACATCAGCTGCCAACTTTAGGGCTGGAACCACACGACTGCCAATTAAAAGACAATGTTTTAACCGTTAGCAACACTGGAAGTTCAGGCGCCGGCTTTCACACACCTTCATTGGTCAGTATCGATTTAACAACAGAAAAGTTAATCGAACGTATAAGGCTAGATGATCAACAATTAAATTGCGGGCATTTCGAAATCACTGATAATAACGACATCGTCATCGCCTCTGCACCCATCAATACCGATGACAAAACTGCATTAGGCGGCATCAGTTTCCGACAAGAGAACAAAGATACGATAACCATGAGCCAACCTGATGTAGTTATTCAGAGAATGACTGGAGAAGCTCTGAGCATAGCTATCGATAACAAAAACCAGATCGCAGCTATTTCTCATCCGGAAGCAAATCTACTGACTTTCTGGTCGATGAAAGATAAAAAAATAATAAAAGCCTTCGGCTTCGAAAAACCGCGCGGCATAAGTCAAACTTTAGATAAAAAGAACTTTGTGATCAGCTATAGCAATAAATCGGCGATGGTAAAAATTGATATGCAAGATTTAACACCACAGGTCGACTCAATAATCCAGCCCACACTAGCCTCAGGTGAACATCTCTTAAACTGGTCGGTAAGTTTAAGAGATGTAATGCCAAAACGACTCTACAATTAAATTTTAACGAGTCTGCGAGAACAGCATGTAACTGACATTCGTCAGCATCAATTCAACACATCACTCAACTTTCTTAGATTTCGATTCGATCAGGTTTTCGATAATATTAACTGATGAACCACTCTCTTCCGCCTCAATTGGCTTATTTCCAAACCAACCACGGATAGTCGCAACAATACCTTTTATTGCGCGCCATAGTTTCGGTAATAACCAGATAGCTAATAGAATAAATACCACGATGAATACAACAAACGCCAACGGATAATTCAACGCCGCCCAAAGCCCACCGATAACGGCAAAGTCTTCCGCGATTGAAGCTGTCCAGTTTGTCACTGGTTCTGGCGAGGTGTTAATTATCAGGCGCGTACTCGCCTTGGTTAGATGTGATGTCGCCGCAAGACTACCACCGATCAAAGCGGCTGCCAGCTCTGCTGCTTGATTAATCTCCAGCCCCTGAGCTGCACCGACGGCTAACATTGCTCCTGCAGGTATACGGATAAACGTGTGAATTGCATCCCAGCCTGTATCGACACCCGGAATCTTGTCAACGAAGAATTCGACAAAATACATTAAACCCGCTGCCATTAACACCAGAGGATCTTGCAGTATTGTTAATGATTCTGGCAGCTGCGTATAACC
>WTCC01000301.1 GCA_013138755.1 Gammaproteobacteria bacterium | reverse complement strand
ATTAAATATTTTTATAATTTTTGTGATTACTGGTTCATTTTTTGCATAAATCTCATCATGGTCGCTACTGAATATAACTCACCGCAAACTATCATCGATAATCTGCATTCTGCTATCATCGTGATCGGCGATAATCTGCAAATTATGTGCATCAACCCTGCCGCCGAGTTGTTATTTAACATCAGTAATACGCGCGCGAGTAAAAAAAATATTCGTGACTTGATCATCAACCAACATGAATTTTTTGATCGCCTGGAACGCTCTCTGATATCAGCCCATCCCTATACCGTATACGATGATGAACTACGCTTACATAATCATACAAATATTGATGTAGATTATTCAGTCTCGCCTATTCAATACCTGAGCAAAGGTCAGTTTCTGTTACTTGAATTTATTCGCTTAAAGACACATCACCAAATTTCACACGAAGAGAGCATACTCAGCCAATATGAGGCCAGCAAAAGTTTGTTACGTGGACTTGCTCATGAAATAAAAAATCCGCTAGGCGGCATACGCGGCGCTGCACAATTACTCGAAAGAGAGCTCGATGACAACGACACTAAACAGTTCACACAGATTATTGTTCAGGAAGCTGATCGTCTAAAAAATCTATTAGATAGGATGGTTGGCCCTAAAGATATACCGACTAAAACCGAAATTAATATACACAAAGCTCTTGAACATGTGCGTCAACTTGTCATCGCAGAAAATAATCAACTTAAGATATCTGCCGATTACGACCCCAGTATTCCTGAGCTACATGCTGATGAAGAGATGATGATTCAAATCATACTAAATATCACAAGAAATGCTGTCACTGCTATTTCCGGGGTTAAAGATGGGGAGATCAAATTCAAAACACGGACTAAAAGAAACTGCAAAATAGGGTCACAGACACACAGCCTCGTTGCCAAAATCAGCATAGAAGATAACGGCAGCGGTGTATCAAAAGAGCTGCAAGAAAAAATATTTATGCCGATGATTACTGGGCACGCCGAAGGAACAGGGCTGGGTTTATCTATTGCACAATCGCTGGCGCAACAGCATGACGGACTAATAGAATTTATCAGCAGACCGGACCGTACGATATTCACCATCTCATTACCCATCAATCTTCATAATGGCCACTCATAATGAGCACCAGTAGTCGAGTAAATTCATGAGCGAACAAAATCATATCTGGATCATCGATGACGATGACTCTATCCGTTGGGTATTACAAAAAGCGCTCGAAGGTGCAGACTTTTTAGTGACCAGTTTTGATAATGCCAACACTATCCTGAAAAAATTAAAAGAAGGTGAGCCCGACGCAATCATCACCGATATTCGAATGCCTGGTATCGATGGCCTGGAATTACTCTCACATCTATCAACAGACTATCCCGATTTACCCGTTATCATAATGACGGCACACACTGATCTGGATAGTGCGGTTTCTGCTTATCAAGGTGGGGCCTTTGAATACTTGCCGAAGCCCTTCGACATCGATGATGCGGTTGAGATCACGCAACGTGCATGTAATAAAAAACAAACTGCTGCAAACAGTGCCGTCAGCGATAAAGATGCTCCTGAAATTATCGGTGCTGCCCCAGCCATGCAGGAAGTATTTCGTACTATCGGCAGGCTATCTAAATCGGTTATCAGTGTTTTGATCACTGGGGAATCGGGCACTGGTAAGGAACTCGTTGCGCTCTCGTTACACAAACACAGTCCTCGTGCTGACAATGCCTTTATTGCCCTGAACACCGCAGCGATACCCAAAGAACTATTAGAGTCAGAATTGTTTGGTCATGAAAAGGGCTCATTTACCGGCGCACAGGCATTACGTAAAGGTCGCTTTGAACAGGCAGATGGCGGTACCTTGTTTTTAGATGAGATTGGTGACATGCCTGCAGAATTACAGACTCGCCTATTACGAGTTCTTTCTGATGGAGTGTTCTACCGTGTCGGTGGGCACACACCGATAAAGGTCAACGTTCGGGTCATCGCCGCCACCCATCAAAACCTCGATGCGCATGTTAAAAAAGGATTATTTCGGGAAGACCTGTTTCATCGTCTCAATGTGATCAGAATTCAGTTACCCGCCTTACGCGAACGCAAAGAAGATATACCTGCACTGCTGAACATGTTTCTGCATCGTGCGACTGATGAATTAGCCATTGATGATGAAGACGTTCAAGCAAAAGCTATCGATAGCAAAACGATGGCTTATCTAACATCACTAAATTGGCCGGGCAATGTCAGGCAGTTAAAGAACACCTGTCACTGGCTCGCGGTTATGACTTCAGGTCAAACGGTTCACATGTCTGACCTACCTGCAGAATTACTTACTGACAACCCGGTTACCAATGTCGAAACTGGCAGTGACTGGCAACAGAACCTTTCCGTTAAGATTCAACAACAACTACAGTCTGGTGAAAATGAAATTGCCGCTGCTATTATTTCCAACGTCGAGAAAATATTAATCGAAGCAACATTGAACAAGACTAATGGCAGGAAAAATGACGCGGCTAAATTACTCGGCTGGGGAAGAAACACACTGACCCGAAAGATAAAAGAACTGGGGATTTAGTTGGCAGTTGGCAGTTAGCAGTTAGCAGTTAGCAGTATAAGTTTTAAAAAATAATCACTGATCACAAAACCAGTTTTTGTTTTCAACTGATTACTGACTGCTGCCAACTGCCAACTTTTTATCAATACAATTCATATACGCCTGCTCGACATTATCGCCACCAAATTTCTGTTTAAAACTCGTTGGTGAACCAGAAAAATAAATTTTACTGTTGTGTAACACGCCCATCGTATCCGCCATCTCTTCTACATCGGCAAGGACATGTGAACTAAAAAAAACGGTGGCTCCTTGCTGTTTTAACTGTGCTAACTGATTTTTAAATAAAACACGAGCACGTGGATCCAGGCCACTCATCGGCTCATCCAGAATCAACAATGATTTCCCACTGAGCAGACAAGATGCAAGTCCTAACTTCTGCGTCATACCTTTTGATAGTTTGTTGACAGACCCTCGCAAAACTTTTTTATCCAGCTCCAGTTCATCAAGAATACTGTCTATCTTTATTTGATCACAGTTGCTGCCATGCAGGCGCAACATGTACTGAATGAAATCGTAGCCCCTAAGATGTGCCGGCGGAGAAAATCGATCCGGAAGATAAGCAATATTATTACGTGATACTACATGCCTATGCGAATGACCGTGTATGGTAATTCTTCCGGCATCGATACCGACCAGGTCCAGAATGGACTTTATCAGAGTCGATTTACCACTGCCGTTCATGCCGACAAGACCATAAAACTCGCCCTGCCTTACATCGAGCTCGACATCGTCTAATACTGATTTATTCGCATAACGCTTAACGACTTTTTCACATTTTATAATCATTATTGCATTCTACTGTTCATCGTCATATCTCGAAATAAAAAAGAGCCCTGGCGGACTCTTCTTTGAAACCCTTACAACAGTGTTAAGTTTTAGAAATTTCTAAATACCGCTGCACAATTGTCACTCGGGTTTTGTAAATCATAAGCATCAGTAGAAGCCGTACCAGTTACACACGTACCTGTGAACGCAGCGTCATCACCTGACTGCATAACACCTGTA
>WTCC01000356.1 GCA_013138755.1 Gammaproteobacteria bacterium | reverse complement strand
TTAATGCCGATCAGGCGAATTTTTCGCCCATCTGTTAGATGCAGTGTGTCGCCATCATGGACATAGCGAACGGTTGCGGTTTCATCGAATTGAGAGCTGGAACAGCTTGTGGTGGCAAATGATGGGGTTGTAGATGACAGTATTGCTGTAAAACATATAAGGCACAAAAAAAGACGCTTTAAAGCGTCTTTTTTAACAAAGCTCATGTGACGAGTCTTAATATTAAGACTTGTTACCAAAACGTTTGTTGAATTTGTCGATTTGACCGGCAGAGTCAAGAATCTTCTGCTTACCAGTGTAAAAAGGGTGACATTCTGAGCATACATCAATCGTCATATCTTCTCTGCCGTATGTAGAGCGTGTAGTAAATGCGTTGCCGCAGCTACATTTAACGTTTACGTCATTATATTTTGGATGTATATCAGCTTTCATGTCGATTCCGGTAGTAAAAATAACCCTAACAATCGCTTTAGCGTGCTTGTTACGGCTGAAAAAACAGGGAGAGAATATTACCTGTATGTGGTTTTATAAGCAAGTACTTATTATGGCTGGATTTTAGCTCTGAATTGACTGTTATATATCGTTTATTTACTGAAAATTGAGGCAGGCTGATCCATACTTAACTGTAGTTTAATCGGAATATTGGCAAGCACAACGGCTTAATAAGTGATGAAATTTAAAATTATAATAATGTTAGTCATTTTGGGACTGTTATCCGTTATGCCGTTGGTCTATATGGGTAAGGTAGATTCGCAGGCGCTTATCGATTTTGATTTCGGTTGGTTTGGTAAGCAGGGCACAGGTAGTTTATCCAGCGTTGTAACGGATGAAAAAGTTCATGTTTATAAATGGCGGGATCAGAACGGTGTGATGCAGTTCAGTAATGAGCGGCCCCCGCTTTCAGTAGGTGCCAAACAGATTGTCCTTAACCCTAATAGCAATGTCATACAGGCGGTTAAAATAGCGGAAAAAAAGAAAGTGGCACCGGTGGTGAAAACAGAGTCGGTTAGCCCTTATTCTGTAAGTGGTATGAAAAAAGTAATGGATGATGCAAAGGGTGTTGAACAAGTCTTGCAGCAGCGCCATGAGGAACAGCAACAGATGATGGAAAACTTGTAGATATAAACAATGTGATGAGGTATCTAGTTTTGTAGGGCGGGCATCGTCCGCCGTTTTGTAGAGATGTAGGTCGAATGTTGTCGGGCAGTGCTCAACCTACGTTACTTTATATTGGGCTATAGCAAGTTTTCGAGGATGTCATTTAAGAATAAAAAACCTTTATCGGTAGTGCGTATCTTGTTTTTATCTAAAACTAAAAGTGATGGATCTATATTTTTTACCGCCTGTTTTAAAAGGTCAAAACCTAGCCCGGTATGATTTTTGAAGGTGGTGGTGCTACTGCCGTCTTTTAAACGCAGTGCATTGAGTAAAAACTCAAACACTATATCTTGCTCAGTCAACGTTTGCTCACCCGATACAGCGTTACCTTTTAGCGTCTTCTCTATATATTGCTGTGGTTGACGATGTTTCCACCGGCGCATAATTTTTAAATTATCTTTCGATGTCGAGCTTAATTTCCCATGCGCTCCAGCGCCGATGCCAATATAGTCACCAAAGTTCCAGTAGTTCACATTATGCTGGCTGGGTAAATTGTATTCTGTGTTGGCATAGGCTGATATTTCGTATTGTTGATATTTATTATCCGATAATATGTTCTGACATTGTGTTTGCATCTCCCAGATTAAATCGTTTTCCGGAAGTATTGGTGTATGTTTGTGGAAGTAAGTATTCTCTTCAATAGTGAGCTGATAATGAGAGATATGCGGAACGTCAAAGTTACAAGCAGTGATGATATCTGCTAATGCTTGTTCGACGGTCTGTTGTGGTAAACCAAACATGAGATCAAGATTGATGTTATCAAAACCGGATTCTCTCGCAGTGTCGATAGCGTTTAATGCTTGATGGTCATCATGGATGCGCCCCAGTTGCTCGAGATGTGTTTGATTAAAACTCTGTATACCGATAGATAAACGATTAACGCCAGCTTGTCGAAATCCATTAAATTTTTCTTGTTCAAAAGTACCTGGATTGGCTTCTAGTGTTATCTCGATATCGCTGAACCTGAAAAGCTTCTGCGCGTGTTCAATTATTTGATGTATAGCTTCTGCAGAAAATAAGCTGGGGGTGCCGCCGCCAAAAAAGATACTGCTCAGTGTGCGGTTTTGTTGGTTTTCGTACTCATTATTCAGATCAATGAGTAAGGCCTGAACGTATTTTTTCTCGTCGAAAGAAGTGTTCTTTTCATGTGAATTGAAATCACAATAAGGGCATTTCTTTACACACCAGGGAATATGAACATAAAGACTCAGAGGGATGTTGTTTGTCACTGGAAGCTGCTAGCAGTAAAAAGAGGCATAACTTTAACAGCTATACCTCTTTACTAAAAAACAAATTGATTAATGACAACGCTGGTAATGTTGTAGACCGCCTATATTTGTTACATTGGTAAAGCCCAGGCCGGATAGTATTTTTTCGGCCATGATAGCTCTAGCGCCAGCCTGGCAATACACCAGAACATGATCATCTTTATTAAAATATTCGTTAGCTAGTATGGGTAGAGTAGCTAACGGAATATTCTTTGCATTAGGTAATGCTCCACGGTGAAACTCATTATTGCTGCGAACATCAAGTAGAGTTGCACCGTTTTGCACGGTTTGGCGAATATCTTCGCAATTTAAGTTAGCCATTATCGTTTGTCTTTAAGGTTAGCTGTTAATCGATTGTTTAACACGGTTAAACGAATCACAGCATAAGTTAAAGCGATACCGATGGCTAAAATGGAATAGGTCAATGCATCAAAAATCATGACTACTCTCCTCTATTGTTGAAGTTATATATTAGTATAGTCTAATATTATTAAGTTCAATGAAATTAAGTAAAAATAATTGATGTTTTTGACAAAATTAACCCTGTTTAATGGAGTTTTGGCATAGAGGAATAACTAAATTATTATAAATAACAGTGTGTTAGTGGTGTTTTGCAGCGAGACGGTGATAACAGGGTATTTACGTAGTAGATGATGGGTCTTCCGTAATTATGCTGAATTATCGCTTTTAGACACAATAGGATGCCGGATAAGATAAGCAATAAGGATGATGGCGGGAATCCCAATTAATGCGGTATAGATGAAAAATTGTACAAAGCCGAAGGCATCAACGATTTCGCCGGAGAAGCCACCGAGGAACTTGGCTGGTAATAACATCAATGAGCTGAACAAGGCATATTGCGTTGCCGTGTAAGCTCGATTAGTCAGCCCCGATAGATAGGCGATGAAAGCAGAGCCGGCAAGACCACCGCTTAAGTTATCAGCCCCGATGACTATGGCTAGATAAAACGTGTCTGCAGGCAGTAATGCGAGAACGGCAAATAATAAATTCGTTGCCATGACCAAAAATGCACCCAGCAAAAGTATCGACATGACACCGTAACGTATAACTAACATGCCGCCAAAGATAGCGCCGATTATGGTGACAATAGGTCCGATGGTTTTAGTTACCAGGCCAATCTGCAGGTCGCTGTAACCAATATCTACATAAAGCGGATTAGCCATGATGCCCATCGTGATATCGCTGATACGGAACAGGCCTATAAACAATAAAATAACCACTGCATATTTACCGTTACGGATAAAGAAGTCGGTGAATGGGCAGATAACGGCACCAACAAACCAGGCGTAAATTTCCCGAAAACTTTTGGGTAGATGTGCAGATTTCTCCAAAAACTGAATAACTTTTTCTTCATCTTTCCAGGCCGTAGATGAGCGATTGTTTTCCGGTTCAGAGATGAACAGGGTCGTGATGATGCCGATGCCCATGGTCATTGCAAGCACCGTATAAGCCAATGACCATGAATAGTAATGTGCCAGAGTAAAGGCGCCGCCACCGGCGAGTAACATACCTAAGCGGTAGCCTGTTTGATAGGTCGCAGCCATAGCGCCCTGAGCTTCAACTGGCATAGCTTCGATTCGCCATGCATCGATTGCGATGTCTTGTGTGGCGGATGAAAAAGCAACCAGTAATGCGGAGTAAACCAAAATAGCTAATTGAGCTTGCGGGTTACTGCCCGCCATTAAAAGCAGGCCAGCGATAATGCCAATCTGCGCCAGTAACATCCAGCTACGGCGTTGACCAAATACGGGGTGTAATAAAGGGAGCTTTACGTGATCAACTAATGGTGACCAGATAAATTTGAGACCGTATAACAGAGCAACCCAGCTGATATGACCGATAGTGCTTTTATCGATGCCTTCACGGGCCAGCCATCCTGATAAGGTACCAAACACTAGTAGCAGGGGTAGCCCTGCCGAAAAACCTAAAAACAGCATCGCGAGCACACGTGGCTGGCGATAAGTAGCTAATGCGCCAAGCCAGCTTTTGTGCTGCGTAGAGTTACTCATGCAAGGGTGTAATCGTAATCGATGATCAAAGGTGAATGGTCAGAGAAACGTTCATCCTTATATATGTCGGTAGCGATAACGAAAGGTGCCAATTTAGGTGTAATGATCTGATAATCGATACGCCAGCCGGTATTGTTTGCCCAGGCTTGTCCTCGATTAGACCACCAGGTGTATTGATCGGGTAATTGATTGACCACGCGGAAAGCATCAACAAAACCGATGTCATCAAACAAGGTGTCCATCCACGCACGTTCTTCCGGTAAGAAACCCGAGTTTTTCTGATTGCCTTTCCAGTTTTTTATATCGATTATTTTGTGCGCGATATTCCAGTCGCCACAGATAATAAATTCTCGACGTTTACGGCGCAGACTTTGTAGATACCCCATAAATCGTTCCATGAAGTCAAACTTTACGTCCTGACGTTCTTCGCTGGCAGAGCCAGAATGCATGTAGAGTGAGATGACACTGAGTTTTTCAAACTGGAATTCGATAAAGCGACCTTCGATATCGATGTCGTGCCAGCCGATACCTTTTGTGACTTTTTTGGGTTTGACTTTGCTGTAGATGGCGACACCACTGTAACCTTTTTTTTCAGCGTCGTGGTATTCACAAAAATAACCTTTCGGTGAGAAAACTTCATCAGTCAATTGATGAAACTGTGCTTTCGTTTCCTGTATGCAGACCACGTCAGGGTCTACTTTTTTTAACCAGTCAAAAAAACCTTTTTTTGCAGCGGCACGGATACCGTTGGTGTTTGCTGAAATAATGCGCATCATTTTTTATATTTATATTAAGGGTCAGGTAGCGATCGCTACCTGACCTCACTTGTTACTTGTTATTATGTGCGCCTATGATACCTTAAAATCACGTATACTTCGCAGGCAGAATTCGGGGTAGAAGACAGGTCAGGCATGCAAGAAAATAAAAAACGGTTTATCGAATTAGCGATAAAATATCAGGTGTTGCGCTTTGGTGAATTCACTCTCAAGTCTGGACGCGTCAGTCCTTATTTCTTTAATGCGGGTCTATTTAATAGTGGTTATGCGTTAGCAGAGCTAGGTAGTTGTTATGCGCAGACCATTATCGATAACGAGATTAGTTATGATGTGATATTTGGTCCGGCATATAAAGGCATTCCATTAGTATCCGCTATTGTCTATGCTCTGTCGGTCAATCATGGTATTGATAAACCGTATGCGTTTAATCGTAAGGAAGCTAAGGATCATGGCGAAGGTGGTTTGATCGTCGGTGCTGAATTAAACGGTAGTGTATTGATTGTTGATGACGTCATCACTGCTGGTACAGCTATCCGTGAAGCGGTGGAGATCATTCAAGCTGAAGGTGCAGCAACCTCAGCTGTTTTAATCGCATTGGATAGACAGGAAAAAGGTCAGTCAGATTTATCAGCGATACAGGAAGTTCATCGTGATTATGGTATTCAGGTTTTTAGTATAATTACCATGGCTGATCTGATTGATTATCTTGCCACAGATGAATCAGTCTCGCAGCATCTGGATGCGATGCAGAATTATCGTCGTGAGTATGGGGTTTAATCTGTACAACACAAATTGTGACTTTTGCCATCACTCAGAAAACTTTTGTATTGAAATGCTGAGTTCTAGATAAAACACCCAGTTTATCCCAGTACCAATTTTAATCCGACAAGTAAGGTAATAATCTCAAAACTTCTTTTGATGACCTTGTTACCTTTCACGATGGATAGATGTGCACCGATATATCCACCAATGAATGAACCGAGTAACAATGCTGGAATCCACACCCAGTGAATTTCGCCCAGTAAACCTAACGTGATGGCTCCCGAAGCATTCCAGAAAAGACCGACAAAGACGAGAGTGTAGGCGACGGCCAGTTTGTAATCGAAACCAAACCATCTGATCAACCAAAGTGTCACGAAGAGCCCTGTGCCTGAAGTGAGTGAGCCGTTTAGTATTCCTATCAAGAATAAAACCAGCCCACCTATAAGATAGCCTTTGAAGTGGCGATTTTTTTGCAGGAATATCTGACCTAGATCGGGTGAAAAAAAGGAGTAAATTCCCAGGCCCATCGTCAGCAGGCCGAGGGCTGTTTTTGCTAGCTCATCTGGTATTTGCAAAATAAAGCTGGCACCTAATATTACGCCTGGAACGCCAGTCAGGACCATTAGCAGGGCGTAATCTGACTGTATTTTATTGTCTTTTAAATGCCGCGCCGTGGCTCCGATACCGAGTGCAATGGTGGCTACTTTGTGCGTGGCAAGGGCGATTCCGAAGGGTAAGCCTAAAAAAATGAGTGCTGGAAGCTGGATTAAGCCGGCGCCGCCACCGGATAAGGCTGAAAAGAGGTTGGCTATAAGCGAAATGACGAATATAAGTAGTTGTTCTGCCACGGGTAAATATACTCGATTCTTGAGAAATTGTGCCTATACTCTTAGCTTATCAGTTATAAATTTTGAGGGCGCGCTAAATGCGTATCGTTTTACACACAATCTCTGCAGTTCTTTTGATGGGCTCATGGTCAGCACATGCAGTGCTGTATAAATGGCTGGATGAAGAGGGTCGCGTGCATTTTGGTGATCGCATTCCTGTTAAGTATCAGTTAAAAGAGCACGATGAGGTCAATCATCAAGGTATGGTGGTGAAGCATAATGCTGCCGCAAAAACAAAAAAAGAAAAGGCGGAAGCGAAGCGCCTGGCCAAAGAGCAGAAAAAGCTTGAATTGGTGGCAAAAAAGGCAAGGCAACGAGATCGAGTATTGCTTGATACTTATACCACTGAGCGTGATTTAATCGTGGCGCGTGATTCCCGTTTAGATGCGGTGGGTTCTCAGATACAGCTGGCTGAAACAATTATTAGTGACTCCAATACAACGCTTGAGGCTCTGGAAAAACAAGTAGTGCAGATTAAAGCTTCGAATCGTCAAGTGCCTGCGGGTATTTATCAGCGTATCGAAAGTGAGAAGCAGCAAGTAGCTGTTCAGACTAAAGTAAAACAAGGTCATATGAAACGTCGTGATGAGATAGCCACGCAATTCGGTGGTTATGTCGAACGTTTTAATACTTTAAAAGCCCTGCAGAAGGAGAGAAAAGAGTTGTTGGCAAAAGAGCGCGACGAGCTGTATTAATAGCTGTCTACTTTTATCCGAGAGTGCTCAAGAAGAACGCTTAAGATTTTATCAGCGTGCCGACGCCTTCATCTGTTAACAGTTCAAGCAACACCGCGTGTTCTACGCGACCATCTATGATATGTGAAGTTTTAACGCCTGAGTTAACGGCGTCTAATGCGCAGTTGACTTTAGGTAGCATGCCGCCTGCAATGGTGCCGTCTGCGATGAGTTCTTTCACTTTTTTACTGTTTAGTCCGGTTAGGATATTTTCCTGTTTATCAAGAACACCGACAGTGTTAGTGAGCAATAGCAATTTTTCAGCACCGAGTACGCTGGCCATTTTACCGGCAACCAGGTCTGCATTGATATTGTAGGAGGCAGAATCATCGCCAACGCCAATAGGAGCAATGACCGGGATGAAGTCGCCGGCGTCGAGTGTATGCACTATCGATGGATTTATCGTGGTAACTTCACCAACATGACCGAGGTCTATGATTTCAGGTGGTTGTGATTCAGTGGCTGTGCGAGTTAATTCCATTTTTTTGGCCCGGATCATCGCGCCATCCTTGCCGGTCAAACCGATGGCTTGCCCGCCATTGTGATTGATCAGATTGACGATACTCTTATTGACCAGGCCACCCAAAACCATTTCAACCACATCCATGGTTTCGCTATCGGTGACACGCATACCATCGATGAATTCTGATTTTTTGCCAATCTTTTCCAGCAAGTTGCCTATCTGTGGGCCGCCACCATGAACAACAACGGGGTTGATGCCGATCTGTTTTAGTAAAACAATATCGCGAGCGAAGCTGTTTTTTAATTTTTCGTCGACCATAGCATTGCCACCAAATTTGATGACAATCGTTTTTTTGTGTAAACGCTGTAGATAAGGCAAGGCCTCAGATAAAACGTTGGCAATATTGATGGCGGATTGTTTGTCCACTGAGTACTCCGTGTTATTTCTATGCTAGTTACTGGTTGGTATTTTGCATGTGTGCCTTAAAAAGGCAAATTCAATGTACTGTCTACCGCAAGCAATTGCTCACGAAAAGTATTTTGAATGCTGATTAGAGTATCCTCGTCGTTTGCTTCAAAACGTAAGACCAGACATGGCGTGGTATTGGAAGGGCGAATGAGTCCCCAGCCTTCCGCATAGTTCACCCGTATGCCATCGATGGTGACGGTGTTGGCATTTTCAAATTTGGCTTTGTCAATAAATTTGGTCATGAATTTATAATGTTCGCCTTCTTCAAAGTCGATCTGCAATTCGGGCGTGTTAAAACTATCTGGCAGTGCTTCGAAGATTGTTGAAGCTGCTTCATCGTGCTGGCTGACGATTTCCAGCATACGCGCTGCACTATACAGGCCGTCATCAAAGCCGAACCATCTTTCTTTAAAGAAGATGTGTCCGCTCATCTCACCGGCAAGTTCGGCGCCGGTCTCTTTCATTTTTGCTTTGATGAATGAGTGCCCTGTCTTCCACATGAGTGGGTCGCCGCCCAGATCCTTGATAAAAGTTTCAAGGTTACTGGTCGATTTAATATCGAAAATAATCTGCGCGCCTGGTTTGCGTTTTAAAACATCGGCGGAATAAAGCATCATCTGGCGGTCGGCCCATAAGACATTCTGTTTGTCATCTAGAATACCCACGCGGTCGCCATCGCCATCAAAAGCCAATCCCAGATCCAGATTGTTTTCTTTTACGGCTTTTTGCAGGTCGATCAGGTTTTCTGGTTTGGATGGGTCGGGGTGATGGTTCGGGAAATTACCATCAACATCACAAAATAGTTCGGTTACGTTGCAGCCCAGGCGAGTGAATAACTCAGTGGCCAATACGCCAGCCACACCATTGCCGCAATCGACAGCGATGTTCAGCGGTTTGTCGAGTTTGATGTCATTAACGATGGTATCAATATAATCCGGAACGACATTTTCTTCTGTGTGTGACCCTTCGCCATCTTTGACACGGCCTTCGACAATCATGTGATAGAAGGCTTTAATGCCATCGCCATATAAGGTGTTACCGGCGATTAACATTTTTAGTCCGTTGTATTGCGGCGGATTGTGGCTGCCGGTCACCATGATGCCGGTACCGGTTTTTAGTTTATGCGTCGCGTAATAAAGCACCGGTGTCGGTACCATACCGATATCGATAACGTCACAGCCACCAGCGCGTAAACCTTCGCTTAAGCGTTGTGCTAACTCGGGGCTGGAAAGGCGACCATCTCGGCCAATGACCACAGTTTTTTGACCTTGTGCTAATGCTTCGGTGGCAAAGGCCTGACCGATCTGTTGTGTAGCGTCAGGTGTTAATGCGTTTTCAACCACGCCACGGATATCGTAAGCGCGAAAAATATCTTCAGAAATTGTCATATTGTCCTTAAAATTGGAGTTATTATTATCTAGGAGTATAGTCGTTAATCGTTCTGTTACTTGTGTCCAGAGTGCCCAAAACCACCGACACCACGATCAGTGCTAACAAAGTCATCGACGACTTCGAAGTCTGCCTGTATCACGGGTACGATGACGAGCTGAGCGAGGCGGTCACCGACCTCGATAGTGAAACTTTTTTCACCGCGGTTCCAGCAAGAGATAAAGAGTTGTCCCTGATAGTCTGAATCGATCAGGCCAACCAGATTGCCTAATACGATGCCATGTTTGTGTCCGAGACCAGAGCGTGGCAACACGATGGCAGCCATATTGGGGTCTTCAACATATATCGCCATGCCGGTGGGAACCAGTATGGTCTCGCCAGGTTTTATCTCGGTTGTGACATCGAGTGCGGCACGTAGATCCATACCGGCGGAGCCTTCGGTGGCGTACTCCGGTAATGGAATACTGTCTCCTATGCGTGGGTCGAGAATCTTAAGCTGTATTTTGTGCATGCTGCTTCTTATTGATGTTGTATTGTTTCGCAATGAGTGAGATCAAGCGTTTCGCTAACTGAGTTTTTCGGGCGATCTCAAACTGTTGCTCGCCTAGGTCATCACTGCTGACGGTTTGATCGTTATTTGTCTGATCGCTCTGGTTCCAGAAAACGTGCAATGCATTGTACTCACTGTTAAACCCGATGTCAGGTTGATCCGGATTAGAAATTTGTGTGCCGACATCATTTGCGACGATCATGTCCAGATTTTTTCTGATCAATTTGTCTTTTGCGTTCTCAGTGATATTTTCTGTTTCGGCGGCGAAGCCTACGATATAGGGGCGCGATGTATGATTGGCGACCGCTGATAAGATGTCATCGTTTTTAGTTAACTGTAATGTCAGCGTGTCTTCAGTTTTTTTAATTTTGTGTGTGGCGATGTTTTTGACGCGGTAGTCAGACACAGCAGCAGTCGAGATGTAGATGTGGCAATCGTTGATCGTGGATAGCACGGCCTGTTGCATTTCTTCAGCCGATTCGACGGCGATAAAGTTTGCCAATTCGGGAGGCTGCAGGTGGCTGGGGCCACTGATCAATGTAACGTTAGCGCCTGCTTCCTGAGCGGCCGTGGCGATAGCGTAACCCATACGACCTGAGCTGCGGTTACCGATAAAGCGAACCGGGTCGATAGCTTCATAAGTAGGTCCGGCGGTGACTACCAGATTTAAGCCTTGTAGTTCTCCGGATTTAAAACAACGGGACAGTTCTGGCAGGATTTCACTGACTTCGAGCATGCGACCCTCTCCAGTTTCGCCACAAG
The DNA here is from genome assembly GCA_013138755.1 of Gammaproteobacteria bacterium. GTDB lineage: Bacteria > Pseudomonadota > Gammaproteobacteria > SZUA-229 > SZUA-229. The sequence continues at coordinate 72 of WTCC01000356.1, read as the reverse complement.
CTTGTAAGCCATGCGCCGGACCAAATTGATACCAGCGTTTGTCGAGAAGTGTTTTGCAGTTAGTCTGTGTGC
>WTCC01000076.1 GCA_013138755.1 Gammaproteobacteria bacterium | reverse complement strand
AAGTAAAGTGTAAATATTAAAAAAAATCAAGATCCTTCACTACCGCTCAGGATGACAGCAACCAAAGAATAAATTAACTATAAATCCCATGCTCACGAGTAGAAAGAAACTTAATCTTAGGCCACTTCTCAATCGTCATATCAAGATTAACCCGAGTAGGCGCAATGTACGCAAGATCACCGGCATGGTCTAATGACAAATTATTAGCCTGCCGCTGTTTAAACTTAGCCAATTCTTTTTCATCATCACATTCGACCCAGCGTGCGGTAGTAACATTGACCGCTTCAAAGTTACAATCAACTTTATACTCATCCATTAATCGATATTGAACAACTTCAAATTGCAAAACACCCACTGCACCTAATATTAGATCATTATTATTTAACGGTTGATAAAGCTGAGTAGCACCCTCTTCACACAACTGCATTAGTCCTTTTTTCAGGGCTTTCATCTTTAGGGGATCTTTCAATTGCGCACGACGAAATAATTCTGGCGCGAAATTTGGGATACCAGTAAAGGCTAAATCTTCACCCATGGTAAAAGTATCACCAATACGCATGGTGCCATGGTTATGCAAACCGATAATATCACCAGTAAAAGCTTCTTCAATATGCTCACGATCTGACGCCATAAAGGTTACCGCATCGGCTAACTTTATATCTTTACCTAACCGCACATGCCTTACTTTCATCCCCTTTGTGTAAGTACCTGAACATATACGTACAAAGGCAATACGGTCACGATGCCCGGGATCCATATTTGCTTGAATCTTAAATACGAAACCAGTAAATTTTTCTTCTTCTGGTTCAACTTTACGCGTTTGTGTACTTCGCCCTTTTGGTGAAGGCGCATACTTATCAAGCGCATCTAATAATTCGGCAACACCAAAGTTGTTGATACCTGAACCAAAGAATACTGGAGTTAATTCACCTTTTTGATAAGCGTCCAAATCAAACTCATGACTAGCACCCCTAACAAGCTCAATTTCTTCGCGTAAATCTTCAGCCATCGTGCCTAGCACTTCATCAAGCTGTGGATTATCGATACCTTCAATCACATCGCCTTGTTGTATTTTTCCACCATGCGTTGCGCTGAAGAAATGTACCGTATCAGTGATGAGATTAAGTACACCTTTAAAGTTTTTACCCATGCCTATAGGCCAGGTAATCGGTGCGCAATTAATTTTTAGAATACTTTCAATTTCATCCAAAATATCAATCGGCTCACGTGCTTCCCTATCCATTTTATTAACAAAAGTAATAATAGGCGTTGTGCGTAAACGACATACATCCATTAATTTAATGGTACGTTCTTCGACACCTTTAGCCGCATCAATGACCATCAAGGCGGAATCGACCGCCGTTAAGGTTCTGTAGGTATCTTCTGAGAAATCGCCATGACCCGGTGTATCGAGTAAATTAATGATGCAGTCTTTATGCGGAAACTGCATAACAGACGAAGTAACAGAAATACCACGTTGTTTTTCTAGCTCCATCCAGTCGGATGTTGCGTGACGCGATGCCTTTCTACCCTTTACCGTTCCTGCTGTCTGGATAGCGCCCCCGAAAAGCAACAACTTCTCAGTCAATGTGGTTTTACCTGCATCGGGATGCGAGATGATAGCGAATGTTCGCCGACGTTTTACTTCTTCTAAATAAGTCATAGCGGCGCAATTATACAGGCTTCGCTAGATAACGGAATAGGAGAGCAAAGCAGCTCTGCGCGAAAAAACTTAATAGAATAGCGAGAATGAAAAATTTTTCGTTGAACGTTTATATCAAGCGTCATGCGAGATGTATTTAGCCAGAATAATAGCGTCTTCCCTGCCATCACCCGCTGGATAATAGGATTTTCGCACGCCCAGCTCATGAAACCCCTCGCTCTTATATAGCTCTTGCGCATGCGCGTTAGAACGCCGAACTTCTAGCAACACCATATCAACATCGGTTCGGTCTGTTGTTTTAATCAGATAGCGCAATAGATGTCGCCCCAGTCCTTTCTTTTGGTAATCAGGGCTTATACACAGGTTTAGAATATGCGCTTCACCCGGAGATAACATGACAATACCGTAACCTATCACTGCATTCTCAAAAGTCATCACCCATACATTGTAACCAATGCGCAAACAATCTCTAAATATGCCTAAGGTCCATGGATGAGGATAAGCTTTTTTCTCGATAGATATTACCTGCTTCAAATCCTCTGAATTCATAGTACGGAACTCGACCATGGCAGTCATCTCATCATTCATGTTTTGAAAATTTACTACCATGTGATTATTCTGCACTCAATCAAACTTGAATGATTTTCTGTATCTGCTGCAAGTCTGACCAGGCTTTGCGTTTACTATCTGGCTGTTGCATTAACTCCTGAGGGGAATAGCTTATGACTAGCGGTACAGCCTCAAACTGTTTCTGACCGACATCGACATTCGCTGCTGAACGTAAATCATCTAATGGTAAGCTTTCCTGCAGCATACAACGCGCAGCTGTCTCGCCTAAGATGACCAATAATTTTGGCTTTATCAGGCGAATCTGTTGTTTAAGATGATGTTTGCAATGATGCAATTCGGTCGTCGAAACAGTGTGCGTTGCTGACACAGTACATTTTAATAATGAGGTTATGTACACATCATTAACCGGCACGTTGATGGCAGCCAACATCTTAGTTAAGAGTTTGTCTGCATCACCGCTGCATATCATTGCGGCTTTATCGTCAGCTTCATCTGGCCCAATCAAGATGAACATTAACTCCGCAGACAAACTACCTCTTCCAGTAATCGCTTGCTTTCGACTCTCGTGCAACGAGCACTGACCACATTGCTGAATAGTGTCGTCAAGCGCAGTAAAACTATCAGTATCATCTTCGATAGCCTCAGCAACTTCTGCACCATCAGCGGACTTCTCTGTAGAACCTATTGATTCCCAGCACTGTATCCCCATAACATCCAGATAATAACGTCGAGTATTTTCATCTATCGGTAGTACAGTATTTTCAGGCACTAAACATCTCCCAACTGCGGATGCTCACGGTTATCAGTCTTTTCCAGTTTATTTAATGCATTGATATATGCATTGGTCGATGCGATGACGATATCCGTATCAGCACCCTGGCCACTAATAATGCGGCCAGCCTTTTCTAAACGCACCGTTACTTCGCCCTGAGCATCCGTACCGCTAGTGATATTATTTACCGAGTACAACTGCAGTTGAGTTTCACTATTGACGATACTTTCGATTGCTCGAAACGATGCATCAACCGGACCACCGCCACTGGCGTTTGCTGAAACTTCTTTACCGCCAACTTCTAATACCAGAGAAGCCATAGGCGTCTCTCCGGTTTCTGAACAGACTCGCAAGCTCACTAATTTGTAATGTTCATTTTCTGTCGACCAGTTAGCATCGGCAACCAGAGCAATCAGATCATCATCAAAAATCTCATGCTTTTTATCAGCTAGTTCTTTAAACCGGGTAAAGGTCTCGTTCAACTCTTGCTCAGACGAAAATTCAACATTTAATTCTTGCAAGCGACTCTTAAATGCATTGCGACCGGAGTGCTTACCTAACACCATACGATTATCAGACCAACCCACGTCTTGTGCACGCATGATCTCGTAGGTCTCACGACTCTTCAATATGCCGTCTTGATGAATACCTGACTCATGAGCAAATGCATTAGCACCAACGATTGCTTTGTTTGGTTGCACCGGGAAACCGGTAATACCTGAAACAAGTTTCGAACAAGGGACTATCTGCGTCGTATCTAGATCAGAGTCACAAGCAAAAACGTCCTGGCGAGTACGAACCGCCATAACAATCTCTTCTAACGATGCATTACCAGCACGTTCACCTAAACCGTTGATGGTACATTCGACCTGCCTCGCACCGTTTAAAATAGAAGCTAATGAGTTACCTACTGCCAGACCAAGATCATTGTGACAATGCACAGAAAAGATAGCCTTATCTGAATTTGGAATGCGCTCGATCAAATTTTTGATTAACTCACCGAACTGATGAGGAATGTTATAACCGACGGTGTCTGGAATATTGATTGTTGTGGCACCTGCATCGATTACAGCCTCGATGATACGACATAAAAAATCCAGTTCAGACCGCCCTGCATCTTCAGGTGAAAATTCAACATTATCGGTAAACTGTCGCGCCATCTTCACTGCATCGACAGCCTGTGCCAATACATCATCGGGCTGCATACGTAGTTTCATCTTCATGTGTATGGGAGATGTTGCGATAAAGGTATGGATGCGTGAAGACTCTGCAGGCTTTAGTGCTTCACCCGCACGACTGATATCTTTCTCTAGAGCACGAGCCAGACCACAGACAGTGCTGTTTTTTATTACGGAAGCGACTGCTTTTACGGATTCAAAATCACCCTGACTAGCGATTGGAAACCCCGCCTCGATGATATCTACACGCATCTTCTCTAATGCTTTTGCAATACGAACTTTTTCATCCATGGTCATGGAAGCACCCGGACTCTGCTCACCATCACGCAAGGTAGTATCAAATATAATTAACTTACTATTGCTTGTTTCATTACTCATGACTTGACCTTCAAATCAACAATTTTTAACTTAGATATAAACTGGATACGTATCTCCTCGCCAGGAATCATCGTCTGCCCTAAGGCAGCAGGAGAAGTAAAGAGTCTAACAGGAATGGTAACGCCACAGCCAGAACTGACACATTAGAAGTGCCTTCCAGAGTAACGTTTTGTGGTGAAAAATATTTCATACTTGAGATTACTATAACGCATGCTCAAAAATATACAAGCCCTGCCCAGAAACCAGACAAAAACACTATTCGTTTCGCCCTCGCCGCTTAAATCGACGAACGATACTTACCACAGGGCCAGACAGCGCATAGGCCATAAAGCAACCAAATAACATAATCGGCGGATCAATCGCAGTAAACACAAAAACAAGCACGACGACCAGCATGGCCACAAACGGTACTTTATTGTGAAAGTCGACGTCTTTAAAACTGTAGTAGGAAACGTTACTAACCATCATCAGACCAGAAAACACGATGATAGGTAAAGCAAACATCGCAGCATCGGCACCATCGATGCCATTATCAAAACACGCCCAGACAAAACCGACAACTACGGCTGCCGCTGCCGGGCTTGGCAGTCCTTGAAAATATCGCTTATCGGTATTACTCGCTTTTGTATTAAAACGCGCAAGCCTTAATGCTGCTGAAGCTACATATAAAAAAGCTGCCAGCCAACCAAGTTTTCCAAGCGTGAAACTGACATTTACCAGTGATGATAAAGACCATTCAAACATAATCAGCGCCGGCGCCAGACCAAAGGAACCCATATCGGCAAGACTATCGTACTCTGCACCAAATTCACTCTGCGTGTTCGTCATCCGTGCGACTCGACCATCCAGCGCGTCCAGAATCATCGCTATAAAAATAGCAACGGATGCTTGCTCGAACTTACCCTGAGTTGCCGCCACGATACCGTAGAAACCGGCAAATAAGGCCGCAGTGGTTATCAGGTTAGGCAGTAGATATATACCTCGCCTGCGTTTCCTAACCGGTTGCTCGCTTGATTGTTCGTTCGGTTGTTCCATAAGATAAGAATATCCTAGTAATGGCGCATCGCCTAATTTTTAGATGACTATTTTACAATTCCTTTTTACTATCCAACAGTTTTCCTGTCCTACAAACGAAAAAAGGGCAACACAGCCCTTTTTTCGTTAATAACAATGCTGCTGTTAATTTTTAGTCTTATCAACAATCTTGTTTGCCTTAATCCACGGCATCATTGAACGTAGCTCCGCACCAACTTTTTCGATCTGATGCTCACGACCTTTTTTACGTAGCGCCTCAAGATTCTTCGCACCTGAATGCATCTCATCAATGAATTCTTTTGCAAACTTGCCACTCTGAATTTCTTCGAGTATCTTCTTCATTTCAGCCTTAGTATTTTCATTAACGATACGTGGACCGCGTGAAACGTCACCGTATTCTGCTGTATTCGAAATCGAGTAACGCATATCAGCGATACCACCTTGGTACATAAGATCCACGATCAATTTCAATTCATGCAAACATTCGAAGTACGCCATCTCTGGTGCATAACCTGCCTCAACCAATGTTTCAAAACCGGCCTGAACCAATGCAGTTGTACCACCACACAATACCGCTTGCTCACCGAAAAGATCCGTTTCTGTCTCTTCACGGAAAGAAGTTTCAATGATCGCTGTGCGACCTCCGCCAATTGCGGATGCATAAGACAATGCGATGTCTTTTGCCGTGCCAGAAGCGTCTTGCTTAATCGCGATCAGGTCAGGGATACCACCGCCATTTACAAACTCACTACGCACAGTGTGCCCAGGTG
>WTCC01000179.1 GCA_013138755.1 Gammaproteobacteria bacterium | reverse complement strand
TCATTGTAAACATAGCCACAGACGATGCAGGTTAAAACTTTATATGACATACTTTCCCCGATTGATAACGATTGATATTGCGCTATTGTACACAGTCTCTATTGAGTTAGAATACCCCTGATTCAATAATTACACGCTTCAATAATTACAGATACACAAACGGCGGCAAAACAGATGACCAACATCACTCCTCCAGTTGTATTATGCTTTTCTGGCGCTGACCCAACTGGCGGTGCAGGCATACAGGCTGACATTGAAACCATCAGCAGTCATGGCTGTGTAGCCACTTCTGTTATCACTGCCGCAACGGTACAAGATACCGTGGATGTGATGTCTTTTGCACCCATGCCCTCTGAGATCGTCGTTGAACAAGCACGCGCCGTGCTTGAAGACATGCCGATCGATGCAATTAAAATAGGTATGGTTGGCAGTGCTGAAATAGCCATGGCAATCCATTCAATTATAACTGACTACCCTAACATCCCCGTCATCTATGACCCTGTCTTCAGTACCGAAACAGACGGCGCACTAAGCACAGAAGATCTGATTGATACCGTACGCACATTATTATTGCCTGTGACAAAAGTTCTGACACCCAATATCCATGAAGTCCATGCGCTCGCGCCAGGCTCAGACACGCCAACTGCCGCAGCTATGGGCTTATTAGAATCAGAAGTTGAATACATTTTATTGACCGGCACCCATGGTAAAACACCCGATGTCGTCCACACCTTATTCAGCAACAATCGCGAACTGGAAAAATTCCACAATGAACGTTTACCCCATAAGTATCATGGATCTGGCTGCACACTGGCATCAAGTATTGCAGCTCAGATAGCACTTGGACAAGATGTGCTAGGAGCTGTTAGAAAAGCTTTAGATTACACCCATAAAACATTGGTTAACGCGAACCGGATCGGCATGGGACAATACCACCCTAACCGTTTTTTCTGGGACAAAAAGTGAGCAACCATAAAGACCAACTTAAAGGCCTTTATGCCATCACCGATGAAAACCTGATACCAGAGCAACACTTTAACCGGAGCGTAGAATCTGCACTACAGGGTGGCGCAAAAATCATTCAATACCGCGACAAATCAGACGATCAACAAAAAAGACTGGCTCAAGCAACCGCACTGCGGTTACTTTGTGACCGATATGAAGCACTCTGTATTATTAATGATGACATCGAGCTCGCTAGAACCATCGCTGCGGACGGTATTCATCTAGGTAAAGATGATAGTTCGATAACACAAGCAAGAAAGGCTCTCGGCGATGAGGCAATCATTGGCGTGTCTTGTTACAACGATATAAATATGGCGATCAAAGCAGAAAAAAACTCCGCTGACTACGTAGCCTTTGGCGCAATTTTTTCATCGAGTACAAAACCTGACGCAACTGTTGCTGATCTGGATATCCTTTCACTTGCTCATCTTCAATTATCTGTCCCGGTTTGCACAATCGGTGGCATTACAGAAGACAATATTAAACAGGTAATCCAAAAAGGTGCTGATATGGCGGCAGTTATAAGCGGCCTTTTTTCCACCGATGACATTACAAAAAAAGCAAAAACACTTAGCCAATTTTTTCATTAAAGGTCATTAACAAATGAAATTAATATTACTAACCCTTGCAACATTTCTTATTTCATCATGCCAGTCCATGTATTCCAACGATCCTAATTCATTATTTTTTAGTATCCCGAAAGACTCGACGTTAGCTCTCAATAAGGAAATGACAATCTCGTCTAGCAATACACACGGTACCATTCAGGCTGGAAAATTAATTAATGACGACGCTAGAGAGTTTTACGACATAAATTGTCGATTAGATTTTAAAAAATTTGGCCCTCGCACTATAGAACCAGAGGAATTTTCAATAACACGAACTGAAGATGGGCAGAACTGGATTTCACAGCCTTCCATACTACGTTTTTATACTGAAGTTTATCTGGCATCAAATAAAGACACCGATATCATCAAGATGGTCTGCCAGATATATGGTGATTCTAACGATCGTAATTTTACCGTAGCAGAAATGCAAACAGCTTTAGGTGATTTTATTAGTATCAAATATACTTCTGTCAAATGAAAAACTTCAGAACACATTTAATAATTCTAATCACTTATGCTATCAGTAGCTGCTCTCTTGGCGCGAGCATGCCTCAACAAGTCACTTCACTCAATGTTGGTTGCGATGCCGACGCAGTGCAAATCACAGATGAGGTAATCGATCTCAATGGGGAAGAGTCATGGATAGCTCAGTGCGGAAACAAGGTATATTCTTGTACTTATCTACCGGAGTCTGGTTCTGACTGCTACGAACTTCACGAGTAACCAGCTAAAGTTTTCACCCTCTCTTAAACTAAAAGCAGCAATAAGTACTATTTTGGAGGGAACTGCTGAAGCATCTTCCCAACAGTTTCATTGATAACAGCTGCTGATTCATCAGGATCAGTATGATCAGAAACTTTCTGCGTACTTGTACCTCGCCAGATTAACGTATTACCCTGTGTCTCGGTTATATCGATTAGCAACGTTCCTTGATCATACGCACGCACCTGTGAACCTGAACTAATCCCAACACCGCCATAACGACCATAACTGGAGCGTCCAAGTGATATACCGCCACTCACACCGCTACTGGTTATTTTTTGCTCGACCGTCAGCTGGTAACTGATAAAAAAGTCAGGCGTCGCTGAGTCTACCAATACATAAGATCGTGCAGATAACTGATCCACTAATGCAGTACGAATACGTTTATCGAGTAACTCGTTATCTTTAAGCCCGTATTCTTTATTATCATCTGGTTTCCAGGCGAATGTTTTTAGTGCTGAAAAATCATAACCCTGTTCATAATCCTGACTCACCGTGATACCCGAGCACGCCTGTAATAAAACAATAAAACACATAACCCATAATATTTTCATATATTTACTCTTCAACTTCCTAAATCTGCCACCAAGAATCTGCGGACTTTACGTTAACAACTAACTCTCATCTAAAAGGTCTGCACCTTCACCACCGAACTTCGTCGCCAAAAAATCGATAACAGAACCAAAGATAACTCCCTCCAGTACAATCCAGAATGGTGATGAGATCAAACCATTCTCACCAAATACCGAAATCATCAATTGCTCAAGTGCATCATAAGCTACCAGGCTAATAGTAAAATTTAACCAGGCACCAATATACGCACCTCTAATCCACCATGGTATAACAATGTTTACCACTGG
>WTCC01000102.1 GCA_013138755.1 Gammaproteobacteria bacterium | reverse complement strand
ATGGTAGAACAGATTCTGGACGATAAGGATTAGTTTTGAGTAAGCGGATACCTCGATGTTTGCCATTCTCTGTTTCGATAAAGCCAGTGTCTATCAGCGCTTGTACATAGCGGTGCGCAACGCCGCGCGAGCTTATACCAATCCCGTCAGCAATTTCCTGTAATTTGGGTGAAACAAAATAGGTGGCAAGATACCGTTGAATAAAATCCAGGGTAAGTTTTTGTTTGTCTGTTAGTTGTATAGTGCTATTTATCATTGTTCTCAAAATGTTCTCATGTTTAGTTATTTTAAGAGAATGACAAGGTGGTAAGCAAGTACTTTTTGATTAAATAATATTGTTTTTTTGTGAATGATGATTGATGTGTATGTCAGTTACCGACCCATAACGGCCGGTCGTGAAGTCACTTATATCAGTCATTGATGGATAATAACTTACAAGGGCCAATTCATTGCAAAGCAGACCTTTTGGGTGAATCAGCCAGAGTCTCGACCTTTCAAATAAATATGAATATACTCGGTTATGACAATCCGTATATAAAGTTAATTGCAACGTCGTAATAGCATGTTATTTAAACAGTTCACTTTACCCATCAACCTTAACACTGGGTTTGCTTTAAGCATCTAACATATAATGCATATAAAAAACTGGAGAGTACTGATTATCATACTCGTTGTCTTCCTGACAGCGAGTTACCTCATTTTTCACGGCTATAGAAATGCACAAATTGTCCATGAAAACACCGCTGAAGCAATTAATAATCACCAGTTAAAAAGAAATTTACTGACAACCATGTACAACGCGTCACAAGAACGTTCTGTTATTTTGTTAAAAATGCATATCGAGGTGGACCCTTTTAATATGGATGATATGAAAATGCAGATGGGCGTGCAAGCAGGAATCTTTATTCAAGCTCGACAAAAACTCATCACATTGTCACTGTCAAAAAAAGAAAAAGAAATATTAGAAAAACAGAAAGCGGCTGCAATGAAAAATGCACCACTTCAGGACTATGTCGCACAATTGTTTCTAGATGGTAAAAGTAGTGAGGCCACAGAATTATTAATCAAACGAGCCATCCCTGATCAGCACGCGATGCGAGATCTTATAAATGAAACAATTGAAGAATTCGATAAAGACTCTGAGCAACTCATCGAAGACATAAGGAAAAATTTTCAAGATAATAATAGCATTTCTCTATTACTTGGCGCGCTGTTAGTGTTTGCCAGTATTGCCATAATCTTCATCGTTATGACGCGCCTTTCACGGCAAGAAGAAAAAATTATCAAAAATGCCCTCAAGCAGGCTAAACGGGCAAATAAAGCAAAGTCTGAGTTTCTTTCCAGAATGAGCCATGAATTGCGTACGCCACTTCACGCCATTATTGCGTTTTCTGATTTGATCCTGTACGAAAAAGATCTGAAACCAAAACTTGAGAAACATATTCAGCATATCAATACAGCAGGTAGTCACCTTTTAACACTGATTGATGAGGTACTTGATCTGGCTAAGATTGAAAGTGGAAAGTTAACTGTTTTGGTGGAACCTGTAAAACTACAGGCAGTACTGGAAGAATGTTATTCGCTGATAAAGCCGATAGCCCTGAATGCAGGGATAAGATTATCGTTTGATACCCAAGTCGACTATATAGTCAACGCTGACCACACCAGTTTAAAACAAGCATTGTTGAATTTACTCAGTAATGCGGTCAAATATAACAGACAACAAGGTTCTGTTACGGTTAGCTACGAATTTAAAAACGATAAACGCTTACGCATCAATGTTATCGATACCGGTAAGGGCATCAGCGCTAAGCAACAAAAACAATTATTTATGCCTTTTGAACGTATGGATGCCGGGTTTGGTGATGTTAAGGGTACGGGTATTGGTCTCACTATTGCGCAACAATTAATCGAAATGATGGGTGGGGCTGTTGGTGTAAAAAGTACAAAAGGTGAAGGTAGTAATTTCTGGATTGAATTAGTGCTTAATGATGAGCAAAAAGCCGCTCTGCCTGAATTAGCGCCGACAAGACATACAGACAGACATGAGCAGCAAAGCAAGCGAATTGTTTATGTAGAAGACGAGCCAATCAATGCTCATCTCATGTCAGAAATTATCAAAAAACTGACGAACCACCACCTGGTGATTGCCAAGACGGGCAGCGAAGGACTGAAATTAATTCTGGAAGAGTTGCCTGACCTAGTGCTATTGGATATAGGCCTTCCTGATATGGATGGTTATAAAATATTGGAGCAGATGCGAGCACACCCTCAAGCGAAGAAAATCCCAGCCATCGCTGTTACTGCAAGAGCCATGATGGATGACGTTGAACGTGGCGAAAGAGCAGGCTTTGATGACTATATAGTAAAACCCGTTATGGCGGCTGAGTTATTGAAGTCAATTGAACTGACAAAAAGAGAATACTAGTAAGGTCCATCGAATCAATTGCTTGAGATTTCTGAAGTCCAAATGAGCCAATTAATAGCCTACTCTGGAAAACCATATTCCTATCAAATATGACCGCTAGCAGACACTCAATGCTGGATAACTGACCGACCGCTTTTGGCCGATACCCCTCTATGTCAGGATAGTTGTCGCCTAGATTTATTTACTTATAATAAATTATGGCGGTGAGGAGACTGATATGAGTTACCCAAAGATCATAAAAGATGCAGCCCTGGAAAAGATGTTTCATACCGATTTATCTTTACGTTACATCTCAGACGAATTAGGTATTCCACGCGCCACATTACATTGCTGGAAAAAGCAATTCGCATTGGTTATAGACGACAAGGAAGCCATAAGCACACCAGCGGAGAGTTGGTCACCAGAAGAGAAGTTTGCTGTGGTATTAGAATCTGCCACTTTAAGTGAAGTTGAACTTAATACCTATTGCCGTGAAAAAGGCGTCTACCCCGGTCAGATTAAAACTTGGCGAGAAGCCTGCATCCGCGGCAACCAACCGCAAGATAAACAACTTCGTCGTGAAGGAAACCATCAACATCAGAAACGCAAAATTAATGCGTTAGAACGCGAATTAAAACATAAGGAAAAAGCCTTAGCCGAGATTGCCGCTCTGTTGGTGTTGCGAAAAAAGTACGATACCCTCTGGGAGGAATCAGAGGACGACTAACCACGTTGGTTGAAAAGCAATGTGCAGTCACCTTGATTCAAGAAGCCATACAATCCGGTGCACGGCAGAAACAAGCGTGTGACGTTCTGGGATTATCGAGCCGGACTTACCAGCGGTGGATTAAGGCAGG
>WTCC01000020.1 GCA_013138755.1 Gammaproteobacteria bacterium | reverse complement strand
AATACGACGATGAATAGTGCCATTGCTATGCCGCCTAAGCCTAAAAGAATCTCAGGTAGGCTAGGTGTGTAGCTGTTAATGGCGCCATCGTAGAAAGAGCTTGTTACTTCGTAACCAGGGAATATTTCGAGAGGGAACGCCTGACCACCGATTAAAATAGTGTAGATCTTAGAGAATCCGCCGATAATAATCATCGTGCAAACTAGACCTAATGTGTTTCGGCAATTTTTAACACCAGGTGCGTAAATCAGAATAAGAGGAATAATGCCGCCGATCAGTATTTCGCCAAACCAGAACACGTTGGTAAAGATGCCACCATCGAGTAGTAAGAATTTTTCTACTTCATGATGTTGTGTCGCATATAGGTTAGTCACATGATAAACGGCGGTGAAGTAGAGCACAGCAGCGACGAAGATACCTAAAAGGTTTCTTAAGCGATTGACAACTACATCACCTAGTTCCATGTTGGTCCACTTGTAAGATGCCATTAGTACCAATAGGAAAATTGCCAAACCAAAAGAAAATGACATGATGATGAACATAGGTGCCATCAGAGCTGCGTCGTAAGCCGAACGTGCGACCAGGAAGCCGAAGATGGAACCAGTACCAGTGGTCAGTATCAAGCGCCATACGAACGCAGAGAAGCCAGCGTAAGGTTTAAATTTGTATACGGTGTGATCCATCATTGTCCACAGATAAGCACCAACAAAGCCAAAGAAACCAGTGTATAAGATAATATTCCAGGCAAAGATAGATTTGAAATTGTAATAAGTCATCGCAATAATCAAACGATCCGGGCGGCCTAGATCCAGCAGTAACACAATCAAACCACCTGTAAGCAGCGCTAGTGCAAGCAATGCAGATAGGCGAGCCATCGGTTCATAGATTTTTTTACGGAAGACTGAAGCAATAGAGGCAACGTTTAATGCACCTGATGCAGCTACGATCAAGAAAATGGCAAAGACATGTGGTAGACCCCAAACAATCTGGTTGGTCATGCCTGTTACATGATGTCCTTCATGCTCCATGTAAAACACAGATGCTATAGCAAGCAACATCATGAAACCTAAACCGCCGAGTAAAGCGAAATAAGGTAGGCTTTTACCTTCTACTGAGGTGTATTCTATTTTGCTCATTATTATCTCTTATCGTTCCGCTTATAAGTTCTGGTAACGAACGCCAGTATTTAGTGCAAGATCAGGACGAAGCTGTTTGCCACCACGTTTTTTCAGTTCAATTGAAATGTCACTGTTGGGATTATTTAAATCACCAAAGATCATCGCGTTGTGATCCTCTGCAGTACAAGCTTCAACACAGGCTGGAATGCCACCGTTGTCGACACGGGTAACACACATGGTGCAAGATTCAACAGTACCTTTTCCGCGAGGAGAAGACAGTTTTTGATCTTTAACATCTTCATGTACAAAAGAGCGTGCTTTGTATGGGCATGCCATCATGCAGTAGCGACAACCGATACAGATGTGTTTGTCTACTAGTGCAATACCATCTGCACGAACAAATGATGCACCGGTAGGGCATACATCGACACAGGGTGCTGTTTCACAGTGCTGGCACATCAACGGCAATGATAGTTCATGGCCAGTCGATTTTTCTTTCAGTGACACTTTGCGAATATATTGCGTGTCTGTTTCGGGACGACCGTGACCGACCAAGCCATGTTCTTCGTTACAGGCATCAACACAATCAGTGCAACCTGTAGCGCACTTAGCGGTATCGATTAACATGCCCCAGCGATTTTTGTTGCTGACCTCAGCATTGTCTGCTTTTGTTGACGTATTACCAGACGACGCATGAGCGGTTGAATGTAATAACACACCTGCTGCAATAGTGACTGTACCAGCAACTGCTGCTTTAGATAAAAAATCACGTCGTGAGTTATTTGCTAGTGTTTCGTTGTCCGCTTCTAAGGTAGATTCAAGGTTGAAAAAATCTATCTTCGTAGGAGTCGTTTTATTTGAATCGAACATTACTGATTAGCCCCTTTGCTTGAATTGTCATGAGCTGCAAGCGTTTCTTGTAACTGCTGTTTCAACGATGCGTCTTTGTGCGCTTCTGAAGACGAGTTACGATCAATAAATTTCTGTGGACGGTCAGCATGACATTGGAAGCAGTCGATCTGTACAGAAGCATAGGTATGACATGAAGAACAGAAATGCTCATCGCTATCAATGCCGGCGATTTCACCATTCTCGTTTGGTTCAACATGGCAATCGATACAAGCGGCTAGGCTGCCGGGCTCATTACGAACACCTTCGTGCATGGTTTCATCACGTTCGTGCAAGATGTAGTTCATATGATTTCTACGCATCTCATCTTCAGGTTGAATGCATTTTAAGCTCTCATCCGAAGGTTCATGAATCGTAGGGAAAGGTGTTTCTGCCACTGCCGATGTTGACAGTAGGGTCAAACCAATCATTGCATAAATTAAGCGTAAAAATCTTGTCATTAGATTACCCGTTTCTAATCTTCTATTACTAACTTTCATTTATAACTTTCATTATAATTATTCAATTGTCTATACGCGTATTTGCGTAAGGCGTAACAATCTCTTAACTAGCGAATTTATTTTTATCGCTAGTTAAGAGATTGCTCCCAGCTGCTTAAGTAAAATAGCCAGCGGGGAACAATCACATTAAGGTGTTAGTTATGCAACACCAAGAGCCATATCAATGTAGCCGGTAGGGCATACATCAGAGCAGATATGACAACCGATACATTTACTGTAGTCAGTATCTACGTAACGACCTAATGTTTTGCTGTCTTTCTTAACGCGGAAAACTGCGTCTTGTGGACAGTAGATAACACAGTTATCACACTCGAAGCACATACCACAGCTCATACAACGACCTGCTTCAGCAACTGCTTTTTCTTCTTCAAGGCTGATTTGACGTTCTGCCATGTGGCCTAATACTTCATCAGAAGAAGGTACGTCAGTGTCACGCAGGTTACGTGCTTCATAGTCGAAGTGACCGAGGAATAATTCATCAGATGTGATGATTTCCTGCTCTGAACGATCTTCGTAGTTATGGATAGCGTAGTTGTCGGTATCAGTACCACGCTGACCATCATCTTTGTGCTCTTCAACA
>WTCC01000127.1 GCA_013138755.1 Gammaproteobacteria bacterium | reverse complement strand
CATGCTCCTGCTGTGTATAGATACCGGTATTGAGACGATAGATAACCCATAGTATCGCAGCGCTTCCCCAGCCTACATGCAGAAAGTGGTTAAAGGTGACGTAATAATAAACCGCGTAAAAAATATTCGTTTCAGTCGATAGTCCCTGAGCGTTATTCCATTCATACTCAAAATATTTTATGACGAGATAGAGGACGCCGCAGATCACAGCCGCCCATAACCAGCGTGCACTCTGCTCACGGTTGTTCTCGCGCATTGCGATAACTGCTCGAACCACAAAAAAACTGCTGGTCAGCATGATTATCGTGTTACTGGCACCGGCGAGTGTACTGAGTTTTGCTGGTCCTTCACTGAATACTTCGGGATTGTGAACTTTTGCCAGAAAATAGACGATGAACATGATGGCAAATTCGCTCATCTCCGCCAGGATAGCTGCCCAGATAGCCATATTCCCCGGGATTTTATGAGACTTACTGGACAGGGCCAGAGGAGTTAGTACTGCTTCGGTCATCGATCTTTCTGTGTTTTTTACAGAGGAACTGGTTGCTTGAGAAAGCACCCTATCAGCGGGTAAGTGAAATCCATACCCTTTATCGCTTTGCTGAATCCCAGAATACCGACGATCAGAAACATGGGTACTAATAGCATAAAATAAAATTCCAGGGAAAATAATGCGGCCACCGATGTATAACCATGGGTCAGTAAAATAACAATATTGATACCAATAAAAATAAAAGTGCTGATGCTGCTGCCGATCAAGCTTTGTTTGAGATGACGCTGAGTTATCATTGATGATTTTTCATAACGCAATAGATAAAGTATCCAGAGAGCCAGATAAAATATACCGACAAATAGCAGGTTGCCGATATAAAAAGCTTCTGCGTAGGCGGCAGTATGATCATTTGAAGACTGTGGTTTTGACACTTTAACTGGTCTCCATTTTTGCACGAACTACTTCCATCAAAGCGGCAACAGTTTCATCTTCGTCACTCAGCGGTTCTACGATGGCTGCGCGGCAAGCCTCTATCGGATCGAGTCCTGATTTGATCAGTGTGGCGGCATACACCAGTAAACGTGTGGAAGCAGATTCTTCCAGGTCATGGTCTTTTAAAACACGTAGTGCATGCGCCAGTTCGGTCAACTGTGTTGCTGTGGTTTTATCGATCTCTGTTTCTTTTTGAACGATGCTTATCTCAGTCTCTATATCCGGGTAGTCAAAACGCATGGCGACAAAACGCTGGCGGGTAGACGGCTTCATGCCCTTGAGTAAATTTTGATAGCCTGGATTGTAGGAAACCACCAGCATGAATTCAGGTGAGGCCTGTAATACTTCACCGGTACGCTCTATGGGCAGGATACGCCGGTCGTCAGAGAGCGGGTGGAGCACAACGGTGGTGTCCTTTCTGGCTTCGACGATCTCATCGAGGTAACAGATTGCGCCTTCACGAACGGCTTTGGTCAAGGGGCCATCATGCCAGTAAGTTTCACCGTCACCGATCAGATGTCTACCAACCAGATCGGCAGCGGTGAGATCATCATGGCAGGCGATGGTATATAAAGGGCGCTCGAGCTTTGCTGCCATGTGCTGAATAAAGCGGGTCTTGCCACAGCCGGTAGGCCCTTTGATCAGTAGTGGTAACTGGTTGTTGTAAGCGTGTTCAAATAATTCAACTTCGTTATTTTGGCTCTGATAATAGGGGATGTCATTCATAGGCTTGTTCATGAGAGTAGAGTTTATGTTTGATGCAGATCAAAGGCTGATAAGGTAAGTGATGGCGATGCCAGCGACAACGATAAGCAGCCAGCCATACATTATTACGCGCCATAGTAATGACACGCCGCGTAGTTCCATGAAGTCGCGGATAATAAAAATTGCTTTGGCGGCAGCGGTGATCAATAAAAAGCTCACCACTACGACCCCGCTATAACCGAGTTTTCCTATGGCGTAGGTGGTCAGTGTCAGCAGCAGCATGCCTAGCCATAGCGTATGGATGTTGTAGAGTTTATTCATCGGATGATATATACCAGCGGGAATAAAATAATCCAGACCAGGTCAACCATGTGCCAGTAAGAGGCGCCGGTTTCAATTCCGATATGGTCTTGTGCCGTGTATCCACCGCGTTGTGCTTTGATGGCGATGGCAAGCAGGATAACCATGCCAAGGATTACGTGCAGAAAATGAAACATCGTTAACGACAGGTAGAACATGTAAAATGTATTGGTGCTGAGATTGATACCGTGTGAGAATTTTTCGTAATACTCTAAGGATTTTAACAGTAGAAAACCTGAGCCACAGCCTAGCGATAGATATAACCAGCGTACACAGCTTTTGACATCGTCGATACGGATGGCGTGAATCGCACGGACGACAAAGTAACTGGCAGTGATCAGCAGCAGTGTATTTGCCGCTCCCAGCTCACGGTTGAGTGTGAGCTGATACTGATTGAACATCTCCACATTTTGTATCCGCGCCACGGCGTAAGAAATGAAGGCGATGGCAAACACCAGTAATTCGGCGAAAATGAAAAACCAGATAGCAAAATCACCGGGCAGCAGTCTCGGCAATTCTTCATCGGTTTCTGTCGTTCTTACGTTCATATATTCTCTGTTAGCTCCATAATCTGTCACCGGACCACGCACGCACCAGAGCCCACAATGCAAAAACAATAAAAATGGTATGCACGATGGTGAAATAGGAGATCACATAAACCCATGTCCATGGAGAATCAAAACCACCCAGTAAAATCATCAGCGCACTAACCAGAAACAGTACGACTGCAGCGATAACATTAATCTTCACGCCTAATACGGCATGGTAGTGATCGATAGTATCTGCTTGTGTTTTTCTGTGGATCAGCAGCAGGGCGATAAAACTGATAACGGGCAGAATCGTCAGATTGAGCAGGGATGCCAGCGCTGCGTCTGATGCGCGCTTGATCTGCAGTTCATCTGTTTTTACTGATTTCATCTGTTTGCCTTATCGTTAATCTATTGCTTTATGCCTGTTTCATCTGACGGATTTTAACTTGATTGTTTTTAATGCGTACCCAAAAAAATACCGCCAAAAGCGGCGGTACTTTTTTACGGTAGCGCTAAGGTCTAGCTAGTCTCCTCAATGCTTACGCTGCTCCCTAACATCTTAACGTCTTCGCCTTTAACAAAGAAACTGATGATATAGAGGATCAGTCCTATCAGGAAGATCAGGCCTGCGCCTTCACGCATCCAGTAGAATATTTCTACTTTTTCCTGTGTTGCCATGAAGCTCATTGGATCTTCTGAGTAGCGCTGCAAGTAGACCTGCAGGATACCAGCGCCGGTCAGGAATAACGTGATAAATACCATAGAAACAGTCATCAGCCAGAATGACCACATCTCGACTACCTGTGCTCTTGCATTAGCCGCTTCCCTACCGCGCATGATAGGCATGGAATAAGAAATAATTGTCAGTACCACCATTACATAAGCACCGTAGAAGGCCATGTGCCCATGTGCTGCTGTGATCTGTGTACCATGGGTGTAGAAGTTAACTGGTGCCAGAGTGTGCAGGAAGCCCCATACACCCGCGCCCAGAAAGGCCATGACAGCTGTGCCTAACGCCCATAAAGTCGCTGCTTTATTAGGGTGGTCGCGGCGTCGCTTGTTCACTACATTGAAAGCAAACAAGGTCATCATAAAGAATGGGATAGGTTCCAGTGCAGAGAACACAGAGCCTAACCACTGCCAGTAATCAGGGGCACCGATCCAGAAGAAGTGATGACCTGTACCGATGATGCCAGAGATCAGTGCCATAGCGATAATGATATATAACCATTTTTCGATTACTTCTCGGTCGACACCGGTTACCTTGATTAGCACATAAGCAAGCAAGGATGCCATGATTAATTCCCATACACCTTCTACCCACAGATGCACAACAAACCACCAGAAGTATTTATCCAGTACCAGGTTGTGAGGGTTGTAGAAAGAGAACAGGAAGAATACTGCCAGTCCGACCAGTCCAGTCAGCAATACCAGGGTGATGACAGTCTTACGACCGGTAAGGATCGTCATGCCGATATTGAAGATGAAAGCCAGTAGAACGACAACGATACCAATCTTGGTGATCGTGGGTTGCTCGAGAAATTCTCGTCCCATCGTCGGCAACAGATCATTCATGGTGATCTCAGCCAGTGTGGCATAAGGTACCAGCAGGTAGCCCAGGATAGTCAGCGCACCGGCAACCAGGAATATCCAGAACATGAGTTTTGCCAGCCATGGGGCATACAGCTCGCGTTCAGATTCTTCAGGAACCAGGAAGTAGGCTGCGCCCATAAAGCCAAACAGTAACCAGACAATCAGTAAGTTTGTGTGGACCATGCGGGCAACGTTAAAAGGGATTTCCGGGAACAGGAAATCACCGATGACATATTGCAGTCCCAGTATAACGCCGAACAATATCTGCCCGACAAAGAGGCCGATAGCTGCAATAAAATACAGCTTGGCTATGGATTGTGATTCGTATTTCATGTGTGTATCCCCTTAACCTTGAATATTAGGTGGCCAGTCTCTGGCCACTTTTATGCCATCGGCGTATTTTAAGAATTGTGCAATCTCTTCCAGTTCCTGATCAGTGAAATTGAACTGTGGCATACTGCGGCGGCCAGGAATACCATCGACGGGACGGCTTTTGATAAAACCTTTGATGGCTTCAGTGCTTTCACCAAAGCGGGTATAGACATTGCCAAGTTCAGGGGCAAAATAAGCGCCTTCACCTAACAGGGTATGGCAGCCAATGCAGTTGTTGTGTTCCCACAAACGTTTACCTGCAACGACTTCTTCGGTAAGATTTTCTCTATTATCGGTTTTAGGCAAGGTTTGTACCGTATCTACGGTTAAACCAATAAATACCAGGAAGAAAAAAACTGATCCCCCGTAGTAAATATTTCGTGCCATGCCCTTGGTAAAGGTTTCTCTCATAGCGATTATCTCTTAGTTAATTTTAATGGTTAGTAAACAGGCAATAATTTCGCCGTATTATAAAAGTCTAATATTATAAAGTACTTGATATTTATCAAGCCTGAGCAAATATAGTAGTCAGATAGACGGTGCGGGAGTATAACAAGATTACGGCAGCCTTGATCCGGCTGTATTTAAGTTACTGCAGAGAGTTCGGTGATTTTAGCATTATAAAAATAAACGGCTTTTGATAGATTGAGCAGTAGAAAGCTTTGCGCAAGGGCAAATACTAATGCTGCCGGGTAAAAAAACCAATGTGGCCATAGAGCCGCTAGCAGCAGTAATACCAGGCTGGCCAGATGAGAACGAAATTGCCACAGACTGGCCGTTTCGGGAATGATTTTACGCATATGCGGGACTTTTACCTGTGATGTTCGCTCACCTTTGTCGCGTAGATTTTTATTCTGGACACTGAGGTGCAGCCAGATAATGAACGGGATGATCTTATACATCATGCCGTTAATAATGGACATGGCAAAACCGTGAATCATCAGTGCGCCGTACAGAAATACCGGCGGCTCGATATTTATCAAATTAGTTAGCAACCAGGATGATGTCAGCAATAACAGGCTGACCATGGCAAGCTGCCAGAAACGCATCGTCGTGTCCGCTAGTTGACGGCGACGTTTGTGCAGTACCCATAAAGTTGTCAGTGCAAAAGTCATCAAACACACTGCTAACAGGGCGATCGAAATTATCTTTAAGTTCTCCAGTTGCCACAGGTTAGCTATGCTCAGGTTGAGCATAGCAACAAATACGGCCCAGCCCATCAACCGCTGATGCAATACAGGGTATTCATCAGTAATCTGAAACATGGGGATAACCTGATAGGCGACGGCCATGATCAGCAGTAATACCCAGCCAAAAAGTCCCCAGCTCAGGTGCAGATCGGTTAGCTGCCGTGCCAGTGGGAATGACTGCCAGCCATGACCCATAGACAGGTAGATGCCAAGGCTAGCGGTGATAAGTAGTGCAACTAATGCCAGTATCATCATACTGCGTGTCACATGTCTGTTTGCTGATTGCAGTAAACGTTCTGCTACTACTATGATAAAGATGGTAAAAGAAAATCCAAGAAAAGATATTGCCACAAGGAATAGAATATTTATCTGTAACAACCAGGCCAGACCAAGACTGAGGCTGCCGAGAACCAGTGGTGTATGAACCAGGCTGCTGAACAATACGGGGTGTGGAATAACCATACCCATGAGTACCGGTAAAAGCTGCAGCATTGCACCAAACATGCTCATCGTGAGAAAACCTAAAGTCAGAAAGTGGGTGACTGCCAGGATCTCAGGTGTCCAGCGATGGCTAATTATTTCTGGCCCATACCAGAGTAGTGTCAGTGCTGCTATCAGACCAAACAATGGTGCGCTAACGAGGAACCGTGCAGGTACTGAAAAGGGTGGTGCTTGCTGTAGAGAAAGGTCGGCGCGCATTTAGAATGAAGTTTGAAAAAGCTTATTATCCACCGATGAACGCAGATGAACACGGATAAAAACAACCCTTACCATTGCCACGTACTCTGGCTACCAATGGAATATTTAATCTGTTTTTTCATCTGCGTTCATCTGCGTTCATCTGCGTTCATCTGTGGATAATAAGCTTTTTCAAACTTCATTCTAAATGCGCGCCGATCTTTCTCTACA
>WTCC01000103.1 GCA_013138755.1 Gammaproteobacteria bacterium | reverse complement strand
CCCTGTTTTCCGAGCCACTGGCAACCCTGGATATCAGTTTCTACCGTGATGACTTTTCTCGCATCGGCATGAACCCCAAAGTTAAACCATCACAACTGCCTCCAGATGTTGACGACCGCCATATTATCCTGGTTGATGATGTATTACATACCGGCCGCACCATAAGGGCCGCCATGAATGAACTGTTTGATTATGGTCGTCCTGCCAGCATTACACTGGTGTGTTTAATCGACCGCAGCGGTCGCGAATTACCGCTTCAAGCTGACATAGTTGGTGATCATGTCTCCCTCAACGAAGGTGAACACATTAAACTAACCGGCCCTGAACCACTGGCATTCGAATTACAGCAGAACGCAACTAAAAATGCATCCAGCACAATTGCCCAGGGCTAAACTTTTATGGTAAACAAAGCAACAAAATCCACTGACGCTTTAATAGGACACGATGCATGGAATATTCAATTAGATAAAAACGGACATTTAAAACACTTCCTCACCACCGAAGGACTGGGCACAGAAATACTCAACCAAATCCTGGACACCGCCGAAAGTTTTGCCAATATCAATGAAAAAAAGGTAAAGAAAGTACCGCTACTGCGCGGTAAAACGATCGTTAATTTATTCTTTGAAGCCAGTACAAGAACACGCACCACTTTTGAATTAGCCGCAAAACGACTCTCTGCCGATGTCTTAAACATTAACATCAGCACCTCTGCGACCTCAAAAGGCGAAACGCTACTCGACACCCTGCAAAACATTCAGGCAATGCACTGTGACATGTTTGTGGTTCGTCATAGTGATTCTGGCGCAGCCCATTACATCGCAAATAATGTTGCAGCAAATATAAGTGTAATCAATGCCGGTGATGGTAGCCATGCTCATCCCACACAGGCAATGCTGGATATGTTTACCATTCGCAGAAATAAGGGGGCGAATTTTGGCAACCTTCGTGTCGCCATTGTTGGTGACATTTTACATTCTCGTGTTGCACGCTCACAAATACACGCACTCAACACCTTAAACACAGGGGATGTTCGGGTCATTGCACCAAAAACATTATTGCCTGTTGGCATTGAAAGCATGGGAGTGAATGTGTTTAATGATTTAGAGGCCGGCATTAAAGACGCTGATGTGGTCATGATGCTGCGCCTGCAAAAAGAACGCATGCAAGGCGCTTTACTACCCAGCGAGCAGGAGTATTTTCAGCTATACGGCCTTACTGAAGAACGTTTGCGGGTGGCAAAAAGTGACGCTATCGTAATGCACCCCGGCCCCATTAATCGTGGCGTTGAAATTGACTCCAATGTAGCCGACGGTCCCCGCTCAGTGATCCTCGACCAGGTATCTTATGGCATTTCGGTACGCATGGCGGTGATGACGATGACCCTGGGCAGAGAACCGGAAACAAATGATAACCCTACCGTCAACAACGCGGGCGGTAATAGATGAGCAACATTTTAACCAGTGGCACCCTGATAAAAAATGGACAACTGATTGACCCGGCAAATAATATCAATCAGCGCGCAGATATCCATATCATTAATGGCAAAATCGCAGCTATCGAACCCGCTAACAGTATCAAGGCAGGCGAGCGGACCCAAATAATCGATGCCAGTCAGCTAACCGTCATCCCGGGGCTGGTGGATTGCTGCGCGCGTTTGCGTGAACCGGGACTGGAACACAAAGCCACCATTGATAGTGAAACGATTGCCGCAACCAGGGCCGGCATCACAACCTTATGCTGCCCACCGGATACCGAACCGGTAATCGACGAGCCTGCCATTGTAGAATTAATCAACCAGAAAACCGCAAAAGCTGCACACAGCAAAGTTGTCATGCTCGGTGCATTAAGCGCTGGTTTACATGGAAAACATTTAAGTGAAATCTATGCCCTAAAACAGGCCGGTTGTGTGGGTTTAAGTAACTGCCGCAAACCAATCGAAAATTCACTGATACTTAAACGTGCTTTCGCCTACGCTGCAACGTTTGATATGCGCGTATACATTGAACCCGATGAACATTGGCTAAGTATTGGCGGTTGCGCCCATGAAGGAAAAATTGCCACCCGGCTGGGTTTAAAAGGCATACCGGTTTCTGCCGAAACCATCGCCATCGCACGCGCCCTGGAACTGGTTGCAGAAACCGGCGTAAGCGCACATTTCGGCCGTTTATCAAGCGCGCAGGGTGCTGAAATGATCACCCGCGCAAAAAACGAACAGCTGCCAGTCACTGCCGATGTTAGCGCCCACCAGTTACACCTCACCGAGTTCGACATCAGTAGTTTCAATAGTGCCTGCCATGTAAACCCTCCGCTACGTACGCAGCGTGACCTGGAAGCACTACAAAATGCCGTTGTCAACGGCACCATCGATGCTATTTGCTCGGACCACCAACCCCACGACGTTGATGCCAAACAGGCCCCTTTTGCCAGCACAGAAGCGGGCATCTCATCACTGGAAACCCTGCTGCCACTATGCCTACGCCTTTCGCAGCATGTATCCATGGAGCTAAGTGAGGTAATTAATAAAATCACCTGTTCACCGGCAAACATATTAGGCATTAATGCCGGCACCTTATCCATCGGCGCCAATGCGGATATTTGTATTTTTGATGAAGATGAAGACTGGCAGCTAAGCAGTGATTCAATTAACAGCCGCGGTAAAAACACACCGTTTCTTGGCTGGAATTTTCAGGGAAAGGTTAAACACACCATTGTTAGTGGTGATTTATTGTTTAGTGAGTAAAATATCTCCCGTCCACAGATGAACGCGGACACTATTTTTAATGGTGCTAATCATCCATATCGGCAGAATCTGGAAACTCCAGAGGTTCATGCTTTGCTTCTTTTTCATGCAATTCTTTGCTGTCACCACCAAAATTAATCTTCCACTCAAGGTCACTGCTGGAATCTGCATTTGCCAGTGCCGCTTGCAGGTCAATTTTGTGCGACTTAAACAACTCGAACAGGGACTGGTCAAACGTCTTCATTCCTGACTCACTGCCTTTAGCCATGATCTCTTTAATCTCATGGAAGTCACCCTGACGAATCAACTTGCTGATATAGGGGGTGTTCACCAGTACCTCTACAGCAACAATTCGACTACCACCTTCCGTTTTAACCAGTCGTTGAGCCAAAATACAGTTTAGATTCAAAGACAAATCCATCAAAATCTGATTATGTGAATCACTGGGGAAGAAATTTAACAGCCTGTCCAGTGTTTGATTAGCATTGGTAGCATGTAATGTGGTTAAACATAAATGCCCCGTGTCTGCATAACGCAAAGCCGACTCCATGGTCTCTCTATCCCTGGCTTCGCCAATCATAATAACATCTGGTGCTTCACGCATCGCTTCACGCAAAGCATTATCAAACGACAAGGTATCCAGTCCTACTTCACGCTGACCTACAATACATTTTTTATGGCGAAACATAAATTCAATGGGATCTTCAATGGTCAGGATATGACCGCTTTCCGTCATATTCCGGTAATCCAGCATAGATGCCAGTGAGGTAGACTTACCCATGCCGGTGGCGCCAACAACAAGTATTAAACCTTTCTGCCGCATGATCATGGTTTTATAAACCTCGGGTAAACCAAGATCATCAAGTGTTGGGATATCCGCTTTTATATAACGAATAACCATAGAGACTTCGCCGCGCTGCATATAAATATTGATACGGAATCGACCCAGGTCGGTATAAGAGACGCCCAGGTTTAATTCAAGGTTTTTCTCAAACTCTTTAATCTGGGCGGGTGTTAACAGATCATAAGCCAGTTTTTTTGTCATGCCCGGATTGAGCATACTTTTGCCAACAGGACGCATGGAACCGTCAATACGAACGCTCACCGGCGCACCCGTTGTGAAATACATATCTGATGCCTGTTGCTCAGACATTAGCTTTAAATACGGTTGCAAATTCATCTGATAATTTTACCTAACATGTTTTACCTGCGAACCTCAGCTGTGGTTCTTATATTCTACGAATTGGTCCAGTGCAATCAACGAATCCGTGAATCTTCGTCATTATCTTCCATTGATATACTATCCAGTCCTTCCATTAAATCCTTATTACCGGAGCCTTTACCTTCCAGTTTAATTCTCAATCGCAGGTCATTTACGGAATCCGCATTTCTTAAGGCATCTTCGTATTTAATCTGACCCGCTTCATACAAATCAAATAACGCCTGGTCAAATGTCTGCATGCCCAGCTCATTGGATTTAGCAATCAGTTCTTTAATATCATGAACATTACCCTTAAAGATCAGGTCAGACATCAACGGCGAGTTAAGCATAATCTCAACCGCCGCTACGCGGCCATTACCTGAAAGGTTCGGAATCAAACGCTGCGATATTAAACTCTTTAAATTTAGCGATAAATCCATCAATAACTGTTGCCGACGGTCTTCCGGGAAGAAGTTAATAATACGGTCCAGTGCCTGGTTGGTACTATTAGCATGCAGTGTTGATAAACATAAGTGGCCCGTCTCTGCAAAAGCAATCGCGTGTTCCATGGTTTCACGGTCACGAATCTCACCAATCAAAATAACATCCGGTGCCTGGCGTAAAGTGTTTTTCAGTGCAATTTCATAAGATTCCGTATCAACACCGACTTCACGCTGTGTAACAATACAATTTTTGTGATTGTGAACAAACTCAATCGGGTCTTCGATGGTAATAATGTGACCATGGCTATTCTGGTTACGGTACCCAACCATTGCAGCCAGCGATGTTGATTTACCCGAGCCGGTAGCACCCACAAAAATCACCAGGCCACGCTTGGTCATTGCAATATCTTTTAGTATGGGCGGCAGGTTCAGGTCTTCAAACAATGGAATTTCTGAACGAATAGTACGTAACACAACCCCCACGGAGCCTCGCTGGGTAAAAGCGTTGACGCGAAAACGTGAAACACCCGGCAAACTGATAGCAAAGTTACACTCCTGCGTCTCTTCAAATTCTGCACGCTGCTTATCGTTCATAATTGCACTGACCAGCATCTGCGTATGCTCCGGGCTTAGTGACTGATTTGACAATGGCATCATTAATCCATCTACTTTTATCGATGGCATTGCCCCCGCAGTAATAAATAAATCCGAACCATCTTTCTTCACCATCGCACGGAGAAGGTCATGCATATATTTTATTGCTTTTTCGCGATCCACTTAGACCAC
>WTCC01000052.1 GCA_013138755.1 Gammaproteobacteria bacterium | reverse complement strand
ATTTTAAAGTTGTTATCTGTATATTACAATTTCCGCAACGTGATGTTCATATTTACAGGGAAACAACGAGATCAACATAAAGCTTCTGTTTTAATACAACTGCATCTGTAAGATGCAATATAACTCTGGATAGACGCATGCCCGTAAAACGTTTCAAGATTTTTATAACACTTATCACCATCGCTGCTGTGATAACGGCGCTTGTTGTCTGGTTAAGCAGGGAAAAACCTGTTGCAGTTATTGTAAAAGCTGTCGATGTTGGTGTGGTGCAGGAAACAGTGACCAACACACGCGCAGGCACCATCGAGGCCTGTCGGCGCGCTGGTATCTCTCCGTCTATAGGCGGTCAGATTTCCAGCCTGCCTGTAAAAGAAGGTGAACTGGTCAAGAAGGGCCAGGTGCTGATGGAGTTATGGAATGAGAATTTTATGGCGCAATATGAACTCGCTAAAAGCGAAGTCAAGGCTGCGACAGCAATGGCAAAGCAGACATGCGTGAGAGCCGAGGTTGCAAAGAGGGAATCAGAGCGACAGGATAAACTTAAGAAAAAAAACCTGAGTTCTGAGGAGGCAGTTGACAGGGCCGATGGCGAAGCGCGTGCTCAAAAGGCTGCTTGCAACGCGGCCAGGGCTACCTCAGAAGTTAGCAAGGCCAAGCTAATCGTAATACAGGCTGAGCTTGATCGTACACGTCTAATTGCTCCTTTTAGTGGTGTCGTTGCAGAAGTAAACGGTGAGGTCGGTGAGTTCGTTACGCCTTCACCGGTTGGTATTCCTACACCTCCCGCAGTTGATCTGATGGATATCAGCTGTCTTTATGTTTCAGCACCAATTGATGAAGTGGATGCGCCGCGCATACGAGTCAACATGAAAGTGAACATTTCACTTGATGCATTTCCTGGTGAGGTTTTTAGCGGTACAGTAAAGCGCATAGCGCCATATGTACTTGAGGTTGAGAAGCAGGCACGTACGGTTGATGTAGAAGTGGATTTTATTTGCCAGCAGGATTGCATGAATATGTTGCCGGGATACAGTGCTGACATCGAAGTTATTCTTGATGAAAAAGGCAATGTATCAAGAATTCCAACAGAAGCTATCCTGGAAGGCAACAAGGTGTTGGTGTTAACTGCAGGCAACCTGCTTGAGCAGCGTGAAATAAAAACCGGTTTGAGCAACTGGGTATGGACGCAGATAACTGAAGGATTGTCTGAAGGCGATGAGGTTGTTGTTTCGATCGAACGTGAAGGCGTTGAGGATGGTGTTCCTGCAAAACGTGATACTAATGCACGATGATGTCACAATGATTGAAATAACAAATGTTCACCGTGATTTTCTGGTTGGCGACCAGATGGTACATGCACTTTATGATGTCAACCTGACTATCGAATCAGGTGAGTATGTTTCAATCATGGGGCCGTCAGGATCTGGTAAATCAACTCTACTCAATTTGCTTGGATTACTGGATCGTCCAACTTCAGGGACCTATTGCCTTAATGGACAGGATGTCACTTCGCTTAGCGACATAGAACAGGCGCAGGTACGGAATCGTGAAATCGGCTTTGTATTTCAGATGTTTCATCTCGTGCCCAGATTCACGGCCGCAGAGAATGTTGAGTTGCCTCTGATACTCGCCGGCATACCGTTAGAGGAACGCAAATCGAAAGTTGCAAACGCACTTGAAGGGTTTGGCCTGACTGATCGCAGTCATCATAAGCCAGAGCAGCTTTCCGGTGGTCAACGCCAGCGTGTGGCAATTGCGCGTGCAACCGTGACTGAGCCCAATGTTTTACTTGCCGATGAACCAACCGGTAATCTCGATCGTAAATCAGGCATGGATGTGATCCGTATTCTTGAACAATTGAGTGAGCGCGGTATCACACTTATCGTGGTCACGCATGATCTCGAAATAGGTCAGCGTGCAAGGCGTCAACTGCGTATGATAGATGGACGAATACACAGTGATCTTTCACACAACGATCTTTCAAGCAGTAATCCAGTAAATAAGGATCATGGCGCTTCGTAGTACAGACATTGCCTGGTTTTCATGGGGTGCGCTACGTGGTTATCCAACACGAACGTTCTTGATGCTAATCGCTATGGCGATTGGTGTATCTGCTGTTGTGGTACTTACTTCACTTGGTGAAGGTGCGCGTCTGTACGTCATGGACAGGTTCGCATCACTAGGTACCAATCTGGTTATTGTTATCCCGGGACGTTCTGAAACTGCTGGCATCAATCCAACCACGATGATGGGGGAAACACCGCGTGACCTGACGCTGGATGATGCACTTGCACTCACACGTAGTTACAACGTCAGAAGAATTGCGCCGATCAATGTCGGTTCTGCTGATGTTAGCCATTTAAGCCGTTCGCGTGAAGTCGTTGTCCTGGGCACCAATCATGAGATGCTGGCGATTCGCCACTGGGAGCTAACACAAGGAAAATTTTTACCAAAGATGGACCTGGATAGAGCGTCATCAGTTGCCGTGATTGGACTCAAGATACGTGATGAGCTTTTTGGAGCCAAACGCGCAATGGGCAAATGGATTCGCATTGGTGATCGCCGTTTCCGCGTAATAGGGATTATGGGTTCGGAAGGGCGCTCAATCGGTGTTGATGTACAGGAAACCATCATGATACCGATTGCTTCTGCTCAGCAACTATTCAATACATCTTCCGTTTTCCGCATTCTTGTGGAAGCAAAGACACGCGATGCCATAGAGCCAGTAAAGCAATTCATTATCGATACACTGCAGGAAAGGCATCAGGGGAAAAAAGATGTCACTGTGATTACACAGGACGCTGTACTTGAAACATTTGACCGTATACTTGGTGCGTTGACATACGCCGTCGGTGGCATCGCCGCAATCAGCCTGGCCGTGGCTGGTATTTTGATAATGAATGTGATGCTGGTTGCAGTGTCGCAACGCAGCGCTGAAATTGGCTTGCTAAAAGCGCTCGGAGCATCACCAGGACAGATCATTATCCTGATTCTTGCTGAAGCGTTTTTATTATCCTCTTTGGGTGCAATTGCCGGATATCTATTGGGTCAGTTTGGTAGCTGGTTAATACGCTACGCCTTTCCCGTGTTTCCTGCCTATGCGCCCGTATGGGCTGTTGTAATTGCGCCGGTGATTGCAATAATCACCGGGCTTTTATTCAGTTTGATACCCGCGCGTCGTGCTGCACGGCTGGACCCGGTTCAGGCATTGTCCGGGCGGTAAGAGCAATGCAAATCCGTGATTATCTCCACTTGACCGTTAGTTCGCTGATTGCGCAACGCATGCGCAGCTTTCTGACAGGGCTAGGCATCGCAGTTGGTATTGCAGCAGTCGTTCTACTGACATCGATTGGCGAAGGTGTACATCAGTTTGTACTCTCTGAGTTCACCCAGTTTGGAACAACGCTGGTTGGCATCAATCCCGGCAAGGCAACAACTTCGGGAACCAGCATGGGCGTATTTGGAACCGAGCGTCCGCTTACCATCGAGGATTCTGAAGCACTTAAACGCCTGCCGTTCGTACGAGCGGTTGTGCCATTTGTACAGGGTAATGCTGAAGTGGAAGCAGGTAATCGTCACAGGCGTACCACGATTTATGGTACTGGTCCGCAAATGCCAGAAGCTTTCAGTATGCGGGTCAAGTCAGGACGTTTTTTACCCGAGGATGATCCGCTCGCACCCCGTGCTTTTGCGGTGCTTGGCAGTAAATTAAGGCAGGAGCTGTTCAGTGGTCGCAATCCGTTGGGGCAGCGTATCACCATTGGCGGCAGTCGTTACCGTGTGATCGGAGTGATGGAGTCCAAGGGTACAGTACTGGGATTTGATCTTGATGACACGGTCTACATTCCTGCTGCGCGTGCACTGAGTCTTTTCAACAACGATACCTTATTTGAAATTGACGTGATGTATGACAAGGAAACGCCAGTAGATAAAGTTGTTGATGGAATAAAAAGTATACTCGTGGCTCGACATGGCAGGGATGACGTAACCATTACAACACAAGAACAAATGCTGGATGTGCTCGGTTCGGTACTGGATGTTTTGACTTTTGCTGTCGGTGCCATTGGTGGCATTTCATTGTTGGTAGGTGCAATAGGTATTGTCACTATCATGACTATCACAATTAATGAACGTACCAATGAAATTGGGCTGTTGCGTGCACTCGGAGCAAAACAATCGCAGGTGCTCAGTTTGTTTCTGGGTGAGGCGATAGTGCTCGCTGCTGTCGGTGGTTTGAGTGGCCTTGTACTTGGTGTCGGGATTGCTCAGTTACTGCACCTTGTGTTACCTGCGCTCCCGGTGCATACGCCTGTTCTTTATGTAGTACTTGCAGAGGTAATAGCTGTCGTAATTGGTCTGGCAGCAGGTGTGTTGCCGGCAAGACGTGCTGCATTGCTGGACCCTGTCGAAGCTTTAAGATCTGAGTAAATTCTGTAATTTATCTATATTCTGTCACTGCCATTAATGGTCCTAATCAATGAGAATGCCAATTATCGAAATCAATAATTTAGCGATAATCTCATTTTATTATTTTTACTAAAAATACCTAATAAATAAGATAGGTGTGAAGTGTGAGCCGAAAAGTGAGAATTTTTAAAGATTATTTTTCTTCTGCTACCGCATAAACAGACATTCAAAGTTTTGATCTCAATGCTCCAAAACACCACATAAGAGTCATTGGGGAAATTGGCCAATTTTGATAAGAATCGTACAAAGGGGACATTCAAAAATTAGTCCTGACCGAGAATTTTTGACCCAGAGAAGACTGTTAGCTATCTCTTATATTGG
>WTCC01000114.1 GCA_013138755.1 Gammaproteobacteria bacterium | reverse complement strand
CCAGAGTATGCGCCCAATAACAGTATGATTTTGTATGCTTCACAAGAGAAGCGAAAAGCCGTACTTGCCGCAGTATCTGTGGATGGGCGTCAGAAGCAACGCCTGGAGTTTACTGATGGTGAAGTGCGTGAACCGTCCTGGGCAGCAGTAAGATATTAATGAGAAGTGTGTGGTTGAGATATAACTAAAAAATTTATCAGTGAGGATATTAAGATGAAAAAAATAATTTTTATAACAGTGTTAGCTTTATCCATGGTTGCCTGTGGTGACAGAATAAAACCGGATGATACTGGTGATGGCGGTGCATCTGCATCTGACGGGTCAGGCGGTGCGACGGCTGGTGGTATCGATGGTGCAGGTGGTCTGGGTGGTACTGAGTTGGAAGGTGGGAAATTAGTGTCATACGAAGAAGACGCAATAAATGACCCTAATAATATACTGTCAGAAAAAATAATTTATTTTGCATTCGATAGCAATGCAGTAGGCGATGATTATATCGAGCTGGTTAAACATCATGGCAAATATCTTTCATTCAATGCTAACGCCAGCGTTCGCCTTGAAGGACATGCCGATGAAAGAGGGACGCGTGAATATAATATTGCACTAGCAGAGAGTCGTGCACAGGCAGTAAAACAGTTGATGTTGTATGAAGGTGCTAGTAACGAACAAATTACTGTCATCAGTTATGGTGAAGAAAAACCGATCGAGTTTGGCCATGATGAAGAATCTATGAGTCTTAATCGTCGTGTTGAGGTCGTATATCAGTAAGGTTGATGGTCGGAACGTAGATGAAATGTAATTACTGGATAAATATAATGAAATGTCAGATGAGTAAAATTGCTTTGATTACCTGTGGAGTGATTTTCATGGGCAATGTATGGGCAGCGGACAGTTTTGCTAATTTAAGTGATAAGCAACGGTTGCAACGACTCGAACGCTTGATCAGTTCAGATGTCCTCTTGCAACAAACTCAGTCTATACAGTCTTTACGAGAAGAGATATCTTCATTGCGTGAGAATGTTGAGCAACAGGAGTACGAGCTGCAAAGCATGAAGAAGCGTCAGCGGAGTTTATACCTCGATATGGATCGACGTATAAATAATGCTGAAGCTGGCAGTCGTAATACAGTAACATTTGCTGCTCCAGTGCCGCCGCCAAATACAAAATCTGTTAGTGGAGTAGCACCTGTGGTCGCTTCTGGTGATGTGGACGGGCAGGAAGTTTATTCCAAAGCCTTTGCATTGTTGAAAGAGGGGCAATACAAACAGTCCATAGTGGCTTTTGAAAAGTTCAAGGCTAGTTATCCAAACAGTAAATATGCAGACAATGCGCAATATTGGTTAGGCGAAGCTAGTTACGTTTCACGTGACTATAAAAAAGCATTAGTTGAGTTCCAGCAATTAGTCGCGCAATATCCGGACAGCTCTAAAATTTCTGGCGCACGTCTGAAGGTAGGTTATGTGTACTTTGAGCTGAAGAACTGGTCTGCTGCCCGTGATGCGCTGCAGCAAGTGGTTACCTTGTATCCTGGTACAACCGTTGCAAAAAAAGCCAACGAGCGTCTACAGCGGATGAAGCGTGAAGGCCGTTAGCAGTATTCGTTAATACCTTTTTTGATTAATAGCCAGTGTCTGAAACTCGTTTAAAAATCACCGAAATATTCTATTCGTTACAGGGCGAAGCGAGGAATGTAGGGTTGCCGACGGTTTTTATACGACTGACCGGTTGTCCCTTACGTTGTGAGTATTGTGATACTGCTTATGCTTTTACTGGTGGTGAATGGATGGAAATTGAATCCATACTGGGTGAGGTTAAAAAGCATAATACTTCGCATGTTACGGTCACAGGCGGTGAGCCGTTGGCACAAAAAAACTGCGTCACGCTATTACAGCAGCTTTGCAATCAGGGTTATGATGTGTCGTTAGAAACCAGCGGTGCAATTCTTGTCGATGCTGTTGATAAGCGCGTTGTTAAAATCCTCGATGTAAAAACACCTGCTTCTGGCGAGGTCGATAAAAATAAGTTTGAGAATTTTGCGTTACTAAACACAGAAGACCAAATCAAGTTTGTTATTTGTGATGAGAATGATTATCAGTGGAGTAAGCAGGTGATGATTGAGCATCAATTAGAAAAAAAATGTGAGCTTTTATTTTCACCAGGTCACGATCTGCTAGATGCGACTACTTTGGCTGATTGGGTGTTAAGAGATCAGCTTAATGTCCGCTTGCAAATCCAGTTACACAAATACCTTTGGGGTGATAAACCAGGTGTCTAGTGTTTTTCAATGGAAGAGTACTTCTATGACGAATAGAAGTAATTATCAAATTAAATGAACAAGCCTAAAGCTATCGTTTTGTTATCAGGTGGACTGGATTCGGCTACTGTGTTGGCCATTGCCAGTCAAAAATTCGACTGTCATGCGATAAGTTTTGATTACGGCCAACGTGGCCTATCGGAAATCCATGCCGCTAAAGGTTTGGCTAGTCGTTATGCAGTTACTCATCAGGTCATCAAGATCGATACCGGGGTGATGCAGGGCTCAGCATTAACTGATGAATCTATTGCTGTTCCCGAGCAGCCGGAAGAGGGTATTCCGGTAACCTATGTGCCGGCAAGGAATACATTGTTTCTGTCGCATGCGTTAGCGGTAGCTGAAGTGATGGTTTCACAGGATATATTTATCGGTGTTAACGCAGTTGATTATTCTGGATACCCGGATTGCCGTCCAGAATTTATCGATGCGTTTGAAAATATGGCGAACCTGGCAACCAAAGCTGGTGTCGAGGGTAAGCAATTAACGATACACGCGCCATTAATCGATAAAAGTAAGGCTGAGATAATCAATATCGGTGTTGAACTGAAGGTTGATTATTCAGTTACTGTGTCATGTTATCAGGCGAATGAGCACGGTGAAGCATGTGGGTCTTGTGATTCTTGCCAATTGCGACGAAGAGGCTTTGAGAATGCGGATATTTCAGATCCAACTCGGTATTTTTAGTTTGATTTAGATTGTTTTTCGGTGTGACAACCTGTATTATTCGCGCCTCTTGAAATAGAATTCGTTATCTGGTGATGTGATGCTGCGTCACCATGAATTGTATGTAAGAAACCTTTCATTTTGGGCCGTTAGCTCAGTTGGGCTAGTCGCGGGTTAAGGAGCGACTAACGCTCGACCAGGGAAGGTCGAGCAGGTGTTTGATGATGCGGCACTGCGTCGCCATGGATGGCTTGCAAAAATCTTTTTTAATATGGGCCGTTAGCTCAGTTGGTAGAGCACCGGACTTTTAATCCGATGGTCGAGCGTTCAAATCGCTCACGGCCCACCATAT
>WTCC01000284.1 GCA_013138755.1 Gammaproteobacteria bacterium | reverse complement strand
CTGTAGAGATGATTGATACCGCAATCCTGCAACTACTTTTAGCGGTTACCAACAAGGTTAAAACATCAAAACATGAAGTTCACTGGCTCAATCCATCAGATATATTCATCTCCAATGTCACCCTGCTCGGTTTGTCTGAATCATTAGGACTATCGCAAGGCTGACATGGAACCCCTGCTAAACAATATCGAAAAGGAATTTATCTTTACTGATGACGATTTTAATTTCCTCAGTGAGCTCGCTGTAAAAACTGCTGGTATAAATCTTACGACAGACAAACGTGAGCTGGTCTATGGTCGCGTTTCAAAACGATTACGAATCCTGGATATCGACAACTTCAAAGACTACTGCAGATTATTAAAAAAGAAAAACAGCGAAGAATCTTTACACTTCATCAATTCGATCACTACCAATGTCACTTCCTTCTTCAGAGAAAATCATCACTTTGAATACCTTGCTGATAATGTGATACCTGACATCATCAAAAGCAATGCAGGGCTGAGCACACCACGACTTCGTATATGGTCTGCCGGTTGTTCCACAGGTGAGGAACCCTACTCCATCGCGATGGTACTAAGAGAACATATCAGCGATATCGATAACTGGGATGCAAAAATATTAGCGACCGATCTTGATTCAAACGTACTCAAGACAGCAAAGCAGGCAATATATCCACTAGAACGTGTTAAACAGGTATCGATTGAGCGAAAAAAACGGTGGATGCAGATGGGTTGTGATGAGAACAAGGACAGTATAAAAATAAAAGAAGAAATCCGTCAACTTGTACACTTCAAGCAACTCAACCTGACTGAACCCTGGCCTGTTCAGGGCATATTCGACTGTATTTTTTTTCGTAATGTCGCCATCTACTTTAAGAAACCGACTCAGACCAGCATCCTGAACCGCTTTGCAGATCATCAGAAGATAAACGACAAGCTGTTTGTTGGCCATTCAGAGAGCCTGATCGGTATCTCACAAAAGTACCAGAGCATCGGTCAAACAATCCATAAAAAAGTTTCTTAATGAAAACTCACCATAACAATTCACCTTCAGATCTGCCCACTACCCTCACCGGTTTTGAAACAATTAACCGTTACTGGGACGACAAGCATAATATCTATGCCGCAAAAATATTACCTGGAGAATTCTATGTATCGATGACAGGCGAATTGATCACGACCGTTCTCGGCTCATGCATATCAGCCTGTATCCGTGACAAGAAATCAGGAATCGGTGGTATGAACCACTTCATGCTGCCAACAGATACCAATCAGCACTCAAACTCATGGAAAAATACGCCAGTAAACATGCAAACACGCTATGGCAATATTGCGATGGAAAGATTGATAAACATGATCCTGTCCGGAGGCGGCAAGAAAGCAAACCTTGAGATAAAACTGTTCGGCGGCGGCAAGGTATTACAGATCAACACTGATATTGGCGGTAAAAATGTAGAATTTGTACGACAGTATATCTTGACTGAAGGTTTAAGGGTCGCTGCCGAAGATGTCGGTGGTATCTACCCACGAATGGTCCAGTACTACCCGAAGACTGGGAGAGCCAGAGTAAAAAAACTGATGAACCTGCACAACGATACGTTGAAACAACGCGAGAAAAAATATATTAGAACACTGAGTACTTCTCCTGTCGAAGGAAAGATCGATCTCTTTTAACCATGGCAATAAAACAAAAAACCCGTGTCCTTATCGTTGACGATTCAGCTCTGACTAGAAAAATCCTAACCGAGATACTTTCTTCAGACAAAGAGATCGAAGTTATCGGCACAGCAATGGATCCTTACATAGCCAGGGAGAAGATTAAAAAATTAAATCCTGATGTACTGACACTGGATGTCGAGATGCCAAAAATGGACGGTATCAGCTTCCTGAAAAACCTGATGCGACTCAGACCCATGCCCGTCATCATGGTTTCCTCACTGACGCAGACAGGTGCAGATGTTGCACTGGAAGCACTGGGACTGGGCGCGATCGACTATGTTGGAAAGCCTGACGTAAGCAGTAAGAGCAACCTGTCTGATTACGCATCTGAGATCATTAGCAAAGTTAAGATTGCAGCATCGACAGGTCAAGAAAGCCAATCATCACATACACCGGTTAATGGCAAGCCACTACCTGCTTCACATAAGTCGCTCAAAGGTTGTAAACAACCGATCATTGCAGTAGGCGCCTCAACTGGTGGTACAGAAGCTATAAAGGAATTACTTTTTAATTTCCAGCCCAGTTCATGCAGCCTGGTGATCGTGCAACATATCCCCAAAGCCTTCAGCAAGGCTTTCGCAGACCGTGTAAACAGGTCCTCAGCACTCGAAGTCGTGGAGGCACAGGACAAACAAGAGATACTGCCCGGCCACGCTTATATCGCACCGGGCGACCAGCATCTCGAGGTCATTAAAAAAAATGATTCATACTACTGCAAGTTAAACGACAGCGAGCCATATAACCGGCATAAACCCTCCGTCGATGTTTTATTCAATTCTGTTTGTACTGTTGCGGGTAGAAACGCCATCGGTGTTTTGCTAACTGGCATGGGTGCAGATGGTGCCCGTGGCCTGAAACAGATGCGAGATACAGGTGCGTTAACGATCGCACAGGATGAGCAAAGCAGTATTGTCTGGGGCATGCCTGGCGAAGCGGTAAAATTACAGGCCGCAGATTTTGTACTGCCGTTAAATAAAATTACCGATAAATTGACTAGACTTATAAAATCAAATACTAATAAACAGTAGCCATGTGCACGGACGTTTATGAAAGATACCACAAACAACACTGAGATGAACGTGATGCTAACAGGCCTGGCTGAAGACATAGTCAGCCTGATGCTGAGAGAGCATCGGAGCATCCACGAGGAACTCGAACATGTCGGCCATCTTATCAGTGATGCCAGTGCATCTCTGACAACAAGTTTTGATGAATTAAACAGCATCGCAGCCAGGCAGCAGCTGATGCTTGAAACTTCTAAACAAAACAAACAGGAAGATACAGAACCATCAGTGAACAACGATGCGCTGGGCGAACAATTTAGAAAGAACCAGCTAAATATCGTTACCGCCCTTCAGTTTGACGACATCGTGCAGCAACTAACCAAACACGCACAGAACCGAACCCGACATATTCAGGTCATGTTCAAAAAACTGGCTGATAGTCTTGAACAGACTAAAAAACTGGATTATGAGTACACCCCTGAATTCAACGCGAGGATTCTGGAGCTGAAACATGAAGTTAACGGGCTTCGAAAAGAACTGGAAAAAGAAAATCCTGTTAAGCAATCTTCACTTGCTATTGGGAAGACTGAATTATTTTAACTGTGAAAGTCAGTATTTTACCTGACAGACAGCTACAACCAGTTCACTTTAGGTTCGGTATGCTGGGGTTCTTAAAGGTGCTTTAAACTCACAACCCTCTTTTGTGCGAATCATTACAGGTACCACGGTGTTAATCGTGCTGCTATCCTCTTTCTTCACCGAAGTGGTGTTGGCTCACTGTTCAAATTACAGGAACATGAAAAACTTACGCTTACCTGCGCCGGCATCGCATCTGCCATAGCTGCCTCTTTCTCCGCACCTTTAGCTGCAGTATTTTTTGTGCAGGAAGTTATCCTCAGACAATGACATTTATATCAATTTATTCCTATAGATAGACTTAATCAATAAACCATTAAAACGAAAATATCTAGTGTAATAAGACCACCTGATATCTGAAAACTTTTTCTACTGTAACAATAACGTCGTAACTCTGTAGCATTACAGTAATAAACCGCACATAAGCTTCTCCCCGTTAATTTTTGAAACGGGAGTTTATGAATGCAATTAACCAATAATAAGATACTAAAATTTGCTGCGGTTGCAGCAATAGCTATACCTGTCACTGCTAACGCTGGCGGTATTACTTATACAGACGGCGATAAATATTTAAAAGTCGGCGGTCGTCTGCAGCTGCAATATTATCAGTCAAATCCTGATGGCGGTTCAACCACTGATGAAATCTTCTTCAGAAGATTGAGGCCTTACATCGAAGGCAGCACCCACAAAGACTGGAAAGCAAAAATTCAGTGGGACATGGGAAAAGCTGAAAAAGATAACGAGATAGCCATCAAAGATGCTTACTTTCAATACACTGGCATGAGCGATGCGAAGTTGACTATCGGTAATGCCAACTTTCCATTTTCACGAGAGTTCCTTACCTCGTCTAAATACCAGCAACTGGTAGAGCGTACATTTGTAGGTGATCACAATTATGGTACACCTGATCGTAACGTTGG
This sequence comes from Gammaproteobacteria bacterium, assembly GCA_013138755.1. Lineage (GTDB taxonomy): Bacteria > Pseudomonadota > Gammaproteobacteria > SZUA-229 > SZUA-229. Next base: position 516 of record WTCC01000284.1, on the reverse strand, counting down.
CATCCATTTCACTGGCCACAGCGGAAGTAAAAAAGTGACCTATGCTGCCTCAGGTACAATCGCCTCGATCGATCCGGATGTCAAAAAACTGGACTTTGATACACCAGTAAACCGTAATGATGATTTCAATGATGGTTTGATGATCGGTGGTCGTATCGACTTTCATCCATTTGGAAAACTGAAATTCGCTCAGGGTGATTTCTCAGGTAAAACAAAAGCCACCATCGGCGTTGCTGCATATAAGTGGGACAATGATAGCGATAACAACACCTATCTGCCGACTGCGACTACAAAAGCTGACGTAGATTCTGTCACTGGCCTGGAGATCAGCGGCGCATTTCGTACAGCAGGTTTTTCTATCGACGCACAGTACAACAGCTTCGATGCTGATACGGTTGAAAACGGATTCAACGGTGGTTTATACCAAAATGGCTCGACGACTCTGACCAATGCTGCTGTAGAAGGCGGTTACATGATCAACAACACCATCGAGATCGTTGCCGCTTACCAGACACA
>WTCC01000352.1 GCA_013138755.1 Gammaproteobacteria bacterium | reverse complement strand
TTCATTTGCGGATAAAATAAGCTTTTAAATGCTCAGTAATAAATCAAAACCCTACAAAGGCCGTTTCGCCCCCTCACCGACAGGTCCCGTTCATTACGGCACACTGGTTGCCGCTGTAGGCAGTTATCTACAGGCGAAAAAAAATAATGGTGAGTGGCTAATTCGCATGGAGGATGTTGATATCACACGCAAAGTTGACGGCGCAGATGTTGATATTCTAAAAACGCTGGAAGCCTTCGGTTTTCAATGGCACGGCAAAATCATCTACCAGTCAGAACAGACTGCTCACTATCAGCAGGCATTAGAGCAGCTCATTTCACAGTCACTGATATTCCCCTGTTTATGTTCACGCAAACAACTTGCAAAATCGGATAGCACGATCTATCCCGGCACCTGCCGTAGCCGCCAGCTGCCTGAAAAAAATGAACATGCATTACGCCTGCTAAGCAAAGACATTAGCATCGAATTTAACGATGCAGTGATGGGTAGACAATCACAAAATATCAAACGACAATGCGGTGATTTTGTCATCAGGCGACGTGATGGCTTGTTCGCCTACCAGCTTGCTGTTGTCGTTGATGACGCTTTACAAAATATAAGCGAAGTTGTAAGAGGCGCGGACCTGCTCGATTCCACAGCACGACAGATCTACTTACAGCAGTTGCTAAACTATCAGACACCGGATTATTGCCATCTACCCCTCGCGGTTGATGATTCAGGCAATAAAATCAGCAAGTCTGAAGGCGCGACTAAAATAGACCTGCGGCATAAGGAACAGCAACTGATCAGTGTGCTGGAATTTCTCGGTCAAAAGCCACCTGAAGATTTAGCACAGTCCCATATCAACGACATCTGGTCGTGGGCGGTGGAACACTGGGATGTTAGTTATATCTCATCAAAAAAGCATATTCAACCTGTCCTAAGTCAAAAATAACACCAGGCAGTTATGCTAAAAAGTAATAAGCTAACAACTCAAAAAACTATCGAAGTTTTAACAAACACCGTGTATGCTACGCGAAAACATAAAAACAATTTAAAGGGGAAACTACCGTGTCTGGTATCGAAATAAGTTCTGTTCTAACCGAAAACCGTTTATTCAAGCCCAGTGCTGAATTCACTGCCAAAGCACGTTTAAAACCCGATGATTTAGCAGCATTACATCAGCAGGCTGAAGACGATTACGAAGGTTTCTGGGCAGATCAGGCCAGACAACACCTGGACTGGCACACCCCTTTCACAAAAACACTGAATGACTCATCGGCGCCGCATTTCAAATGGTTTACCGATGGCACCATGAATGTCAGCTACAACTGTATTGATCGTCACCTGGCAAACAATGCAAATAAAACAGCCATCGTTTTTGAAGGTGAAGCCGGTGATACCCAGCACATCAGTTACCAGCAACTGCATGATGACGTCTGTCAGTTTGCCAATGCGTTAAAAGCCAAAGGCATAAAAAAAGGCGACCGCGTGGTTATTTACATGCCGATGGTGCCTGAAGCCGTAATCGCGATGCAGGCATGCGCACGTATTGGCGCCATTCATTCTGTTGTATTTGGTGGTTTTTCTGCTGAATCTTTGCGTGACCGAATTGATGACGCGCAGGCGGTAATGCTGATTACTGCCGATGGCGGTACCCGTGGCGGCAAAATTGTTGGCCTTAAAGAGGCCGCTGACAAAGCCTTAAATAGCGGCTGCAAAAGCATAAACAATGTCATCGTATTAAAACGCAGTGGCCAGGACATTAGCATGCAGGACGGCCGCGACACATGGTGGTCAGAGGCCATTGCCGGTCAGGATAAAACCTGTGAACCAGAATGGGTCAATGCCGAACATCCACTATTTTTACTCTACACATCAGGTTCTACCGGCAAGCCGAAAGGCATTGTACATTCCAGCGCGGGGTACCTGCTCAACGCTGTTACCAGCAACCTGTGGGTTTTTGATTTACAGGACAGCGATGTCTTCTGGTGCACGGCAGATGTTGGCTGGATTACCGGCCACACCTACGTCGCCTACGGCCCACTGGCAACAGGCGCCACCATCGTCATGTTCGAAGGCGCACCGGTTATACCCGACGCAGGCCGATTCTGGAAAATGGTCGAGCAACATAAAGTCACTGTTTTTTATACCGCTCCAACCGCTATACGCGCCTTAATGCGATTCGGCGATGAATTCCCTAACAAATACGATTTATCTTCCCTGCGCCTGCTTGGCACCGTGGGTGAACCGATTAATCCGGAAGCATGGATGTGGTACCACACTGTCATCGGTAAAGAACGCTGCCCGATTGTTGATACCTGGTGGCAAACTGAAACCGGCGCCAATGTACTCACCCCTGTTCCCGGGGTCACCGTAACCAAACCCGGTTCCTGCACCTTTGCCTTACCGGGCATGGCCGTTGATATTGTCAATGAAGAAGGCGAATCAATCACCGAGGCCAACAAAGGCGGTTACCTGGTTATTACCAAACCATGGCCTTCCATGTTGAGGAACATCTGGGGAGATGACCAACGTTATATCGATACCTACTACCCTAAATTTGACGGCAAATATTATCTCGCCGGTGACAGTGCACGGCGTGATGACGATGGATACTTCTGGATCATGG
>WTCC01000253.1 GCA_013138755.1 Gammaproteobacteria bacterium | reverse complement strand
GGCCAGTTGAGATTTACGTGCGATATCGAAATATTGTTCACCGCTAATGTGATTATTCTGCGCCCAGTAAACATGCAGCGCATTGTATTCACTATTAAAACCTATATCAATTGTGTGTGTGGAAGAGGTGCTGACATCATTTGCTACAATCATGTCCAGATTTTTTCGTATTAATTTATTTTTTGCATTGTCGATAATGTTTTCTGTTTCAGCTGCAAAACCAACAACATAAGGACGTGTTTTAAGACTGGCAACCATAGCAATAATATCTTCGTTTTTAATTAACTGCAGTGTCAGTCTGTCTTCAGTTTTTTTAATTTTATGTTCTGCTATATTTTTTACACGATAGTCTGAAACCGCTGCAGTTGAAATATAAATATGGCAGTCTTTTATAGTTGATAAAACGGCCTGTTTCATTTCTTCGGCAGATTCAACAGCGACAAAGCTTGATGCTTCAGGTTGTGGTAAGTGGCTGGGCCCGCTAATTAAAGTGACATTTGCACCGGCTTCGGTTGCAGCGTTGGCGACTGCATAACCCATACGCCCGGAACTGCGGTTACCAATAAAACGCACCGGGTCGATGGCTTCATAAGTTGGCCCGGCCGTAATCACCAGGTTTAAACCACGTAATTCACCGGATTTAAAACATTTTTCAAGTGAGGTTAGCATGTCGCTAACCTCCAGCATGCGACCTGGGCCCGTTTCACCGCAAGCCTGTAGTCCGCTTGCCGGTCCAAATTGAAACCAGCCCTTATCAACAAGTGTCTTGCAGTTTGCCTGGGTGCTTAAGTCATGCCACATTACCCGGTTCATTGCCGGGGCAAAACATTTGATGGCTTCACTGGCAAGACAGAGTGTGGTGAGTAAATTATCTGCTCGACCCTGTGCAAGTTTGGCAATGGTATTGGCACTGGCCGGTGCAATAATAATGGCGTCCGCCCAACGTGCCAGTTCGATGTGTTTCATGCCGGCTTCTGCGCTATTATCGCCATTATCGAAAGCCACGGGGTGGCCCGACAAGGCCTGAAAGGTCAGCGGGGTGACAAATTCGGTGGCAGCATTAGTCATCACAATGCGCACATCGGCACCTGCCTCTTTAAGTCGACGGCTTAAGTCGGCACTTTTATAAGCAGCAATGCCGCCGGTAATGCCGATAACGATATGTTTGTTATTTAAGGTGCTCATTATCGCTATTTTAGCAGAACCGGCCGATTCTATGTTTATGGCTATGTTTATGGCTATGTCCGTTTGCACTGACTGCAGGATATGGTTAATATCAGTTGATAAGGAATTGAAGGGCGCAGGCAATTCAGCGGCACCCATAACATAACAGGGAAGAGACATGACTATATCTCAATGGCCGCTGGCTGAAAGGCCGCGTGAAAAACTGCTCAATAAAGGTGCAGAAGCGCTGTCCGATGCCGAACTACTGGCAATATTTCTAAGAACCGGCTGCAAAGGGGTTACCGCTGTGGATTTAGCGCGGCAATTACTGGATAACTTTGGCGGCTTAAAACCCATGTTACAGGCGAGTCAGGCCGAGTTCTGCCAGCATAATGGACTGGGAGATGCCAAATACGCGCAATTGCAGGCGGTAATGGAAATGGCAAAGCGCCATTTGCTTGAACAGCTGTCGCGTGGTGATGCTTTATGTAGCCCGGCGCAAACCCGCCAGTTTTTAACCGCGCAACTGGCGAGTTATCCGCACGAAGTATTTGCCTGTCTGTTTCTGGACAATCGAAACCGTGTTATTGCTTTTGAAAAAATGTTCTTTGGTACTATCGATGGAGCCAGTGTTTATCCGCGTGAAGTAGTTCGACTGGCCTTAAAAAAGAATGCAGCAGCGGTTATTTTTGCGCATAACCACCCATCAGGTGTGGCCGAGCCCAGTCACGCCGATGAACAGATTACACAGCGATTAAAAGATGCCTTGGCGCTGGTGGATATCCGGGTGCTGGATCATTTTGTGATTGGTGATGAAGTGGTCTCGTTTGCTGAGCGAGGGTTGTTGTGATTTTTTCCACAGATGGACGCAGATGAACACAGATAAAACCTTTTAGTTATAAAAGTATTGTCATCCTGAACGATAGTGACGCTAGTGTCCGGTTAAAATTATAGTTATTCACTTGAAAGACCTGTAGATAATGGGTTTGAAAGGTAAAGCATATTTTGAGGCTCAAAAATGACTTATTACTCTTTGTCAGGTTATCGCGGAATAAACTTCCGCTCCTACAAGCGTTCTATTCTCCGTAGGAGCGGTAGTTATTCCGCGATGCAGGTGCTAATACTTTAACCGGACGCTATCGTTCAGGATGACAAAGTTTCATAAGTACTGTATTTATATAATTAACTTTTTATCTGTGTTCATCTGCGTCCATCTGTGGATAGTTGCTTTTAGGTCGTTTGATATTGCCCCACGAATAAGTTTCAACCGACGTCGTTGCAGGGTTCACTTTAGAGTCTGCCTGTTTCATATAACCCGGTAACCAGAGCCGTTTGTTGGCTAATAATTTCTCCGGGTTGCCGCTGATAAATGCATGAGGGTTTAAGTGTACGATATCCTGTTTTAATGCTTCGTGTTTAGCCGGGTTATGGGGAAGCAGGTGCAGT
>WTCC01000007.1 GCA_013138755.1 Gammaproteobacteria bacterium | reverse complement strand
GCGCTTTCACGTTTGGATTTCTGTGCGATTCGATTACCTTTTGGCACAATCCACTGGTTGCTATTACGGCTGGTAATTAAAATAATTTTAGTTTTCCCTGATCGCTGTAAATAGGGTAGAACACCATATTGTTTTTGCAGCATGACTAATAACCAGCCTCAATGGCTTGATGGTCCATCGCTAAAGCTTTATTTTTATACCGTTTATCGGCCGTCACCTCACGCCCAAACCAGTCAGCGGGTTGGAAATTTTCTGCCTGTTGTGTGGAAGAAAACTCAACCTCAACAAGAACTAATGATTCCAGTTCACCCATAAAAATATCCAGCTCAAATGTTTGTAGTGTGTTTAATTGGCCTGTCCAGCGATGTTTTTCTATTCGTTTCTCTTGTGTAGCTGGCCATAGCGTTTTAAATTGCTTTTGATCGATTGAAATTTCACGTTCGCTCCGAACCATACCCGAACCAGATTTCACGGTGATAAAATATTGCTCATCTTTTTGTCTTAAGCGTACCTCAACTGAATCGCTTGAGCGAGTAAGATAGCCTTGATGAATATACGTTTTCTGGGCATTACTCAAGTCTGGCAACGTTTTTACCAGAAATTTACGCTCAATTTCTATGTATTTGTCAGTCATTTTTAAATAATCCCCGGAATTGTTGTTGTATTGTCTGGCTATCAAATATTTCAAAATTTGAAATAACCCTGGCACGTTCTTCGAGCTGTTTTTGATACAACATAGCAATTAATGCACCGACACTTTTGGCGACAATCAAATCTTGTTTTTGCCCTTTAGAAGCATGGTTCAATATAAATGCCTGCAAAGAATCCTGTTGAACCGAATAATCATTAAATAAGCCCAGGTTGTCCTGTAAAAGTTTCAGTGCTTTGATTAATCCTTTAATCTTTCTGGCTGGATACATAGGGCTGAAAAACTCCATTAAGTAACGTAATTTTTTACAATGAATGCGCAGGTCATGTACTTCTGAGTCATCAGTTGTCGGGGTAATAGCCCGTGCAATTTTACAAACCTTGCGATATCGCTTCCAGATCAACATGCTGGCATAAAGATAAGCAGAATGATTTGTATTCGCACCGGCCTGCAATGCGTCTGATTCGCTAAACAGTGTTGCCAGGCTGTTGATTTTATTTTTATAAGCGGGGCTTTTTAAGTGTGCTGAGATTTTTTTTAGCTGATCATTGCGTTCAACTGCAAATAGATCAAACATAATTGTCAAGCCATCGTGTAAAGACTCTGGTAATAACTCAAAGTAATGTTGCCGGTCCAGCAGGTACACATCCAGATCTCTCAATCGACCTGTTGGTGACATAAGATCTGCAAAAGCCTGCTTAAGCGTTTGTGTTTGCTCATCACTATAAATCCCTTTAAATAAACTCAATACCGATCTTACTTTGCGCAAGGAGACGCGATAGTCATGCAGAAATTCAGTGTCTCTATCAGCCAGGATTCCAGGCTCATTTAAACGGGCAACCTCAATGTAGGCATTAATGATGTCATTTGCTGCTTGAAATGCCTGCTCATCTTTTGAAATGACAATGACAGGTTTTGGGTTGTACGGTTGATATTCAGCAATTAATCGAGCATATATACTGGATATGTCCTGCTCTTTTTTGTATCCGAGCTGCTCAACTTTCTGCCTCATTAAGTCAAATGCTTTTTGGTAACCACGCAGCCCCTGTAACGTTGCAAATGTCACCTGAGTATCGACGTTTTTTGCCTGGAAGGTTTGTAAATGTACTCTAGTATGGGTTTTTGTCTCGTCATCTACTGCCTTGACCAGCTGATGGCTCAATGTGCCAAGACCTACAGGCAAAATACGACGAAGTGGGGGAACAAATCCTAATACTGTTTTTACAGGCCCATCCTTCAGGTCGGTAATAAACACGCTTGCTTCGTCGACAGTTTGGCTCAATATTGCTCCATCCTGCTGAAGCAGCATCAACTTGTTTTTTGAAAAGATTAAGACCTGGCCTGACTTGCGAATCGACTGATCGAAACAGTCAAGCAGTTCAAACGGTGCGGTATCTTCCGTACTTTGATACTTAAGTGTGAACTTCCCCAGTTTCTCTCCCATGCTGTTGTTTTGCATGTTGCCATCAAGGATAAAATGTATGTTGTTATGTTTATTCATCTCTGTTTCGTTTTTGCTTATCTAAATATTTTTGAACTGGTTCTTAAATGATTTTCTGGGAACTTGAATTATTCTCAATTGCAATCATGAAAACCATGGTCTCTCCCTGTAAATCACTAAAAATTTAAAAAATAAAACGTCCCCTTTAATTCAATGCTTATCACTAAAGGTGTCGGATTGATTTTTTATCGCTGTCCCTTTGCTTTCTTGTAAGTCTGCGAAAATTGAGCCTAAATGATTATCATTTGGTCACCGATCCCTTTAGTTGAGCAAACTAAAGCGCCGTTTTTGATCAGGTCTTTTATATTGTCATGAGTGCGATTAAAAATCCTGACCGAAAACTATGGGGCCAAGTCTTACATATCACATTTAAGCAACTTTTCTATTATCAATAACAATACTCTTCACACAGTGAAGCAATGGCAAATGCCTATCTTGCAGGTCACTACACTTTAAAAGCAGTAGGGCAGAACTTTGGTGTAGGCTATACGATAGTGAGTCAAGCGGTTAAAGAAATTGAATGTGATATGTAAGGCTTGACCCTATGGTCCTAAAAGCCTTTCTTTCCCTTTTTGTGTTTTTTGTGTTTTTTAATCTTCTTTTCCTTTTTACCTGATTTTGCTTTTGCTGCTTTTTTATGCTTTTTGCCTTTCCTGGTCTTGCGTTTTTTCTTGTCCTTTTGCTCCTGTTCCGGTCTCCAATTTTGTTGAACTGTCTCGGCAGGAGAGGCTGTTTTTACCTCTCCATCGCCAGAACTCCCCCTCACACTCGATTGGTCCGAGGATGTTTCCAGCATTTGACGGAAAGTTGGATCTGTTGCCGTGGCTATTCTCTGTTTACGCAACCGGTCAAGCACAGAACGCTGCCTGTTAGGGAACAGTGCCTCTGCTAATGCCCTGAACTCACGGCTGGCAGTGCTGCGCGGCTCAAACTCGAATACCGCCAAACTCTCGCTGAACGACTCCTGAAAAACAGCGCGATCGGGCAGGCGCTGCGGTATAAAACGGACAAC
>WTCC01000298.1 GCA_013138755.1 Gammaproteobacteria bacterium | reverse complement strand
TGCATTTGAGCCGTACGTGGCAATATTTGGTCCACGTGAGACTTCGATTCGTTCGATGTCGTCGATATTAATGGGGATGGCTTTCCAGTTGATGCCACCGAAGAAAGGCTCATATATCGATCGACCGTCGACCAATACCTGCATCTGTTTTGAATATTGATCACTGTGTCCATGGTAGGTGACAACGTATTTTGGTTCGTCGCCAAATTCATTTCCGCTGTAGCCAACCTGCATGCCGGGAATAAGGCGTAATACTTCGGGGATGGTTCTTGCGCCTGAGGCTTCGATGGTATCTCTGTCAATAACAGAGACACTTACCGCGGCATCAGATACAGGTTGTTCCAGCCGGTTTGACGATAGCACCATGGGCATGTCGAAAAATAGCTCGTCATCAGCAGCAATCAGTGGTGTGGACATGACTGCAAGTAAGATGCCGATGGTCAAGCCGTAGAAGTTGCATTCGGATAGTTTTTTTAATTTCACAATATTTATATTTATATCAGGTGATAATCAGTATTTAATGTAAAATACTCAACAGGTTACATGGATAAATAATTAATTTTTTGGACCACGAAAAGTATAACAAAATAATGAACACAACAAAGTTTTTAACCCTGGCAGATACCATCGGTAATACGCCGCTTGTTCGCCTACAACGCCTGGTCTCAAATAGTTCAAATACGATCTTACTTAAGTTGGAAGGTAATAATCCTGCGGGTTCGATAAAAGATCGTCCGGCCTTAAATATGATCGTGCAAGCGGAGAAACGCGGTGAGATCAAACCTGGTGATACCTTAATTGAAGCGACCAGTGGTAATACCGGTATTGCATTAGCCATGGCAGCAGCTGTGATGGGCTATCGTATGGTTTTGATCATGCCAGATAACATGAGCGAAGAACGTCGTGCGGCGATGAAGGCTTATGGAGCAGAGCTTATCTCTGTCACGAAAGAGCAGAGCATGGAGGGCGCACGAGATCTGGCATTGCAGATGCAGGATGATGGCAAAGGTATCGTACTGGATCAGTTTAATAATCCAGATAATCCACAGGCACATTACATCGGTACCGGACCGGAAATATGGCAGCAGACGAATAAAGAAATCACTCATTTCGTCAGCGCGATGGGTACGACAGGCACTATCATGGGTGTGTCTCGTTATTTGAAAGAACAAAATAAAGATATTCAGATAGTCGGTGTGCAGCCTGAGGAAGGTTCGCGGATACCAGGCATCCGTCGCTGGCCAAAAGAGTATTTGCCTGGAATTTTTGAAGCAGCCAGAGTGGATCTTACGCTGGATGTCAACCAACAGGCTGCGGAAGAAACAACAAGGTTGTTAGCCTCAAAAGAGGGGCTATTCTGTGGTGTATCTTCAGGTGGCGCTGTGGCGGCTGCGCTTCAGCTTAGTCAGCAGGTAGAAAATGCAGTTATCGTGTCAATCGTCTGTGATCGAGGTGACCGTTATTTGTCTACAGGCGTGTTCCCAAGTTAGTTTTCTTAGTCAAGATTAAAATCGGCTGTAACAATCAATAGCAAGAACGAGTGTAGTATTTATATGTCAGGAAAAAGAGGGCGGCGACGTAAATCACGTCTGCCAGAAGAGGCTGTTGAAGCGGAAATTACGGCGATGTCTAATGAAGGTAGAGGTATCGCTCACATTGATGACCGCACGGTTTTTATTGATCAGGCATTATTGGGAGAGCGGGTATCGTTTAAATATACTCGTCTGACTAAAAGTATTGCAGAAGGTCGTACTGTAGAGGTTTTGCAAGCATCTGCTCTGCGGGTTGAGCCTAAATGTGACGCTTTTAAAATGTGCGGCGGTTGCAGCTTGCAACACATGTCTTCAGATACACAGATAGAACTTAAGCAAGCAATGCTGATAGATCAGTTGAAGCATCTTAAAGTCGAGCCGGCTGAAACGATAGAACCATTATTAGGTCCTGAATACGGTTATCGACACAAAGCCAGATTAGGTGTGCGCTATGTACATAAAAAAGAAAAAGTGCTGGTTGGTTTTCGTGAGCGTGGCTCCTCTTTTATTACTGAAACGGAGCGCTGTGAGGTCTTGCATCCTTCGGTAGGCAGCATCATTAATGAACTAGCTGAATGTATTAATCAGCTTGAAGAAAAACGTACTATCCCACAGATAGAAGTTGCGGTCGGTGATAATCAAACAGTACTGGTCTTTAGACATCTTGAGGTGTTGGCTGAATCTGATCGAAAAATATTATCTGATTTTTGTTCAGTGCATAAGCTCGTTTGTTATCTGCAAGCAGGTAAACCGGATGACCTGGAATTACTGTATCCAGAACAGGTGGAGCCGCTTTACTATATGTTGCCAGTTGGTCATGAAGCGGGTTCAGATTTAAAAATCGAATTTCAGCCATCAGATTTCACACAGGTAAATCCGGACATTAACAAATGCATGGTCGCTAATGCGATTGATTATCTTGAGATAGAAAAAACTGACAATGTGCTCGACCTGTTTAGTGGGCTGGGTA
>WTCC01000267.1 GCA_013138755.1 Gammaproteobacteria bacterium | reverse complement strand
GTACATTAACCCGCCGCATTCCGCGTAGGTCGGCAGGCCATTGTCGATGGCTGATTTTATCGCTGTTCGTAAGCTTTTATTGCTTTCCAGTTCATTCATGTGGGTTTCTGGAAAACCGCCGCCAATGAACAGTGCATCAATTTCAGGTAATTCAGTTTGATGACAGGGGTCAATTTCGATTAATTCAGCGCCGGCATTCTGCAGCGCCTGCAGGTCGTCCGGGTAATAAAAACCAAAAGCAGAACATCGAACCAGTCCCAGTTTTATATCCCCCGGTTTTATATCTTTGGCATGATTGTCAGACTGGATTTCAGTGCCTACCTTATCTGGCCCAATGTCGACAACAGGCAGTTCTGGTGTCTGGCTGGCAATGGCAAGTACTGCGTCAAGATTTACCTGTTCGGTAATTGCATCAGCTAATAAATTAATTTTCTGTGTGCAAAATGGATCTTCGTGTCCTGGCACCAGGCCCAGGTGACGTTCATCGATATCAAATCGGTCGTCATTATGTATCGCACCAACGACTTCGACGTCCGTGTAATGTTCGATGACCTTGCGTAATTTGCTTTCATGGCGTGAACCGCCAAGTCGGTTGAGAATAACGCCTTTAATCGAAACCTTTTTATCGAAGGCCTGATAACCGAGTATCAATGGTGCAATACCGCGGGTCATGCCACGGGCATTTAGAACCAGTATTACAGGCGTAGAAGTTAATGTTGCCAGTGCGGCATTACTGTTACTGCCATCAAGGTCAAGACCGTCATACAGACCTTTATTGCCTTCGATCAGGCTTATGTCTGCATCGTCTGATTTGTTACTCATCAGCGAAAGAATCTCTTCGCGTTCCATGGTGTAAAAGTCGAGGTTGTAACAATCACGTCCGGTAGCCAGTGCTAACCAGTAGGGGTCGATGTAATCAGGACCTTTTTTGAAACTTTGGACGATAAGGTCACGTTTTTTTAATGCTGCGCACAGGCCGATGCTGACGGTGGTTTTGCCAGAGGACTTGAGAGCGGCGGAGATGAGTATGCGAGACATGGTGAGCAGAGTAGCCGCTCAAATGAATAATGAATAATGAATAGTGAATAATGAAAAGCTTAAAAGCGAAAAGCCCAAAGAGCTGTAGCTTTGGGCTAAAATCGAAACAATGAAGCTGTAAAAGAGCAGATTTATGCTTTTGTAGCTTTGTTGTTTCTCATTATTCACTATTCACTATTCATTATTCATTGCCTTTGCACAGCGTTATTTGGCCGAGTGTGGATCAGCAACTGAGTCAGCAAGTGAAACAGGAAGAAAACGTAACACTTTCAGCGCAAAGGCCACGATAAACAACGTCATAGCGATGCCGCCTAAACCTAGTAGTATTTCAGGCAGGCTAGGGGTGTAGCTGTTGATAGCGCCATCATAGAAGGAACTGCTTACTTCGTAACCCGGGAATATTTCCAGTGGGTAAGCCTGTCCGGCAATCAGGATAGTGTAGATTTTAGAGAAACCGCCAATGATGATCATTGTGCAGATAAGACCTAATGTTGTACGGCAATTTTTAACACCTGGTGCGTAGATCAATGCCAGGGGAATCAAACCACCGATCAGGATTTCACCGATCCAGAATATGTTGGTGTATATGCCGCCTTCAAGTAACAGGAATTTTTCAACGTCATGGTGCTGGGTGGCATACAGGTTGGTCAGGTGATATACCGCTGTGAAATATAGTACAGAGGCAACAAACACACCTAACAGGTTTCTTAAACGATTGACTACAACATCACCCAGTTCCATGCCGGTCCATTTGTAAGATGCCATTAGTACCAGAAGGAAAATGGCCAGACCATAAGCGAATGACATGATGATAAACATGGGTGCCATCAGTGCTGCGTCATAAGCTGAACGTGCCACCAGGAAACCAAAAATTGAACCGGTACCAGTGGTCAGTATCAAACGCCAGATAAAGGCAGAGAAGCCGGCATAGGGTTTAAACTTATAGACAGTGTGGTCCATCATGGTCCACAGGTAAACACCAACAAAAGCAAAGAAACCGGTATATAAAATAATGTTCCAGGCAAAAATTGATTTGAAGTTGTAATAGGTCATGGCAATGATCAGGCGATCAGGACGACCTAAATCAAGTAACAATACAACCAGACCACCGGTTAATAGTGCGATAGCCAGCAGGGCCGATAGGCGCGCCATGGGTTCGTATATTTTTTTCCTGAATACTGAGGCAATCGAAGCAACGTTTAAAGCGCCAGAGGCGGCTACGATAAGAAAAATAGCAAATACGTGAGGCATACCCCAGACTATCTGGTTTGTCATGCCGGTTACATGGTGACCTTCATGTTCCATGTAAAACACGGAAGCTATGCCAAGCAGCATCATAAAAGCCAGGCCGCCAAGCAAAGCGAAATAGGCCAGACTTTTGCCTTCTACAGAGGTGTATTCTATTTTACTCATGAGCTTTCTCGTATCTATGTAACTACTAGTGAGTTATAAAAACTAGCGAAGTAGAAATAAAAAAATATTTTTTATCCGCGAAT
>WTCC01000333.1 GCA_013138755.1 Gammaproteobacteria bacterium | reverse complement strand
CGTATGGATTTGATGGGTATGGTTCGTGAAGATCTTGCGTTCGATATGGCACGTCACGTTGATTCCGCAGTTCACCAGTTTGAAGACTGGGGCCTGCCTATCATGAAAGACGAGAAGACTGGCACTTACCTACGTGAAGGTCGCTGGCAGATTATGATTCACGGTGAATCATACAAGCCGATTGTTGCAGAAGCAGCTAAAAAATCAGCTGACAAAGTATTCAACCGTATCTGTGTAACTCATTTGATAATGGATGACGCCAAAGACAACCGCATCGCGGGTGCTGTAGGCTTCAACGTACGTACTGGTAACTACCACGTATTTAAGTCTAAGACTGTAATCTGTGGCGCTGGTGGCGCATCTAACATCTTTAAGCCACGTTCAGTGGGTGAAGGTGCCGGTCGTGTTTGGTATGCACCATGGTCATCGGGTTCTGCATACGGTCTTATGATCGATGCCGGCGCGAAAATGACACAAATGGAAAACCGTATCGTACTGGCTCGTTTCAAAGATGGTTACGGCCCTGTAGGCGCATACTTCTTACACCTTAAGACATATACACAAAATGGTCTTGGTGAAGAGTACGAATCAAAATGGTTCCCTAAACTAACCGAACTGGTTGGTAAAGAGTATCTTGATACAGAAAACCAACATTTGTCACACAAACCAATTCCAACTTGTTTGCGTAACCACGCATTCATCAATGAAGTTAATGCTGGCCGTGGTCCAATTCACATGATCACAATGGAAGCATTCCAAGATCCGCATCTTGAAGAGATTGGCTGGCACAACTTCTTAGGCATGACCGTTGGTCAAGCAGTTCTTTGGGCTGCAACTGACGTTGATCCTAAGTATGAAAACCCTGAATTAACAACTTCTGAGCCATATGTAATGGGTTCACACGCAACAGGTTGTGGCGCATGGTGTTCTGGTCCTGAAGATGTTTCTCCTGATGAGTATTTCTGGGGCTACAACCGTATGTCTACAGTTGAAGGTTTATTTGGTGCAGGTGATGCGGTAGGTGGTACTCCACACGCATTCTCATCAGGTTCTTTCACTGAGGGTCGTTTGGCTGCTAAAGCTGCTTGTCAATATATTGATGATGGCAAGGCAGAAGGCATTGTAGTTTCTGAGAAACAAATTTCAGATCTTAAAACTACAATTTACAAGCCAATGGAAACATACACTGTTTACCGTAACGAAATCGTTGCTGGTGATGTTAACCCTAACTACATCAACCCAAGACAAGGTCTTGATCGTCTGCAGAAGATGATGGATGAGTACTGTGGTGGTTTTGGTGTTAACTACATGACTAACGAAAAGCTTCTACAAATCGGTCTTAAGAAAATGAAAATTTTCGGTGAAGATTTGGAAATGGTTGCGGCGCAAGATGTTCATGAACTATTGCGTGCATGGGAATTAAAACATCGTTATCTTACTTCTGAAAGTGTGTTCCAGCATACGTTGTTCCGTAAAGAAACACGTTGGCCTGGTTACTACTATCGTGGTGATGCGATGAAGTTAGATGATAAAGATTGGCATGTATTGACAGTTTCACACCGTAATCGTGAAACCGGTGAATACACTATGGAAAAAGCGCCTCTTTATCACCTAGTTGATGATGAATAGAGCTAAAATTTAGTTATTCGTAACTAAGCTTTAGTTAGCTTGTAAAAAAGACCAGCAACTTGTTTGCTGGTCTTTTTTTATGGTTTATAATATGCACCTTTATTACAGTAAGTAACCGTATAAATACTAAGTATTAAGAAGAGTAAAATGATGAATATTATTGAAAATACAGATGAAGAAATTTTAGAGCACGCACATACAATGTGGGCTGATCTCGTCAAATACTCGAACGAAGGAAACTACGGCGCTTTCACTCGAAACTTTTCAGCCTCTTTTCAAATGGGCGCTAATGAAATCGAGATGGGTAAGCAGTTCGCGAGAAGCGATCTAGCGAAAAACCTGTCTGATGATTACAGCTATCTTGGCATGATACGTCGCGGTGAATATGTAACGGTTCTATACAAGCAGATCAACTCCAAAGATAAAGGCGAATGGCTGGGCAGGCTCGTACTGGGTTATGAAAAGAAAAAAGTAAAAATCTTTGGCGCGACTTTATTCTAAGACCGTTACTTTTCTAAAACAGGCTTCTCTAGTTATGTCAGATACAATTGAAAAAGAAAAATTCGTTGAACTAAATTATAAAGTCATCGATGAAAAAACAGGTGACGTGCTTGTAACCGTTGATTATCCCATCGGTTATGTTCATGGCATTAATGATGTTATGAATGAAGAGGTGACGAAACACCTCGATGGTAAAAAAGTCGGTGATGTTATCGAAGTGCCGATTGATATGAAAAAGGTCTATGGTGAGAGAGACGAATCACTGGTATTTACCGATAACATTGAAAATGTCCCAGAAGAATATCGGGAAATCGGTACGACTATCACCATGGAAAATGATAAAGGTGAGCCCAAAAGTTTTATTGTCACTCGCTTCGATGACAAGACATTAACCGTCGATGGAAATAATCCACTGTGTGGTAGAGAAGTTGTTTTCGTATTGGAAATACTGACCATACGTGATGCAACGGATGAAGAAGTCGACCTTGGTGGTGCAGTAGGCGCTGATCCTGACATTAACGATATTCTCAACTCATGAACTTCTCCAATAATTATATTTTTTATCCCAACAACAGTGAATTGGTCAACGCCATCGACCACTATAAAATTTTACTGAATGATCAAAGTGTCGTCGATGATGCACCTGATAACAGTGTTACTGTTAAGGATGTTTTTATTCATACGCGTGGCAATTTTGAACTGCGCCGTTTCAACACGAGCATTCTCGAACCTGCGCGTGAATCACTTGAGTCATTGCTGACAGAGAAATTACGCGAACAAGAACCTCTGCAATGGGCAGCGATACAGAACAGTTTGGGTAATATCCTGGCAGCACTTGGACAGCAAAGAATGGATGTTGGTTTGTATGAAAAAGCTATTACGTCATTTAATTTAGCGCTCGAAGAATACAGTCAGGAAAGCACGCCATCAGAGTGGGCAACATCGCAATATAATCTCGGCACGGCGACTCAGGCGCTAGGCAGGCAGCAGGATGACTCGAAGCTACTGAAAGCTTCAGTAGACGCTTATACAGACGCCCTGCTCGTCTGGACGCGTGAAAAAATGCCACTGGAATGGGCGACTACCATGTATCAGCTAGGAGCGAGTTTTCATAGCCATGGAAAGCTGCTAAAAGGAAACCGTACTCTAGAAAAAGCTATCGTCGCATTTAAGAACGCACTGGTAGGATTCGATGCGGATAGTCATGCACTCGAGCTAGCTGCCACGCATAACAGTCGCGGTGCCGCACTGCATAATCTCGCTGAATCAGAAGAAAGTGTGGAACGGTTGGAAGATGCGATAAGGTCGTATGAAACGGCATTGACTGTGTGCATGGAGCAACAGCTCCCCTTTCATCTGGCGGTACTGTGTAGGGTCAATAGATCGACTGCGAAAGGTGTGCTGGCAGAATTAACAAAAGATTTAGCGGCTGCAGATGAGGTGGCTGATGATTTTGAATTGATCATTGAGTGTTTTCACGACATCCTCCAGCCACTCTGCTTAAAGCACTGCAAACGGCAGTTAGAACACACACAAACACTAATGAAAAAGCTTAGTGTGCCAGCCTAAACAAGCTAGCCTATATACGATTTTGATGACGCCAGCAAATAATTTTATGGTCGCCCCGTATATTTTTGGCTCGAAATATGAAAAAATAACAACATTAGCAATAGGACAGTTTTCAGCGGCAATTTTTTGCAGCGGCGGTTCTGTATTTATAGAAAAAAGGTGATTTATGAGCGGAGCCGGACCTAAAACCAGACCAGAAGTACCTGAAGGTAAGTCAGAATTTCTGACAACAACTCAGAAGGAGATTGTAGAAGGAGCGTTTCATGTTGGTTATACAACTACATGGGAACCGTTCCAAAAAGAAGTGAAGTACCAGACTCCCAAACGTCCATAATTTATTCCGTCGCACAACAACGTGCTTGTGCGACGGCATGATTTGAGCCTTGTAGACAGGCCGGGCTATAGACGAATTCAGTCTAAATGCGTTCAGAAAGTTTATATTCTACATTAATAAACGCACCCAACTCTGCCATGAAGCGAATCGATCTGGCACCAAACCCAACATCTGGAACTGATTCATTTTTATCCACAGACAAAACCAGAACCACGCCAACTCTGGGCGATAAGTTGTGGCTTTTTATTACTTGCAAAATCTTCTCCTTAGCCGGTTCCAGTTGTTTAAGAATGATCTCGATCAACTCATAAACATCTACATCATCGGTAATAGTATCTGTCGATAATTCCCATGAACTAATGGAAGGTTTGTCCAGGCTACCGATCATACCCCCGTTATTGGTCGAAGTGGGCTCCAACCCGATGATACGCGTGATGTCATCAGGATTGAAATGATAGCCAGAGAGCCCGAAGTAAGCCCGCCCTGTGTTTGATGCCAAGATAGTGTCCTCATCAATTAATGTTAACTATAAACAGAAATTATAATGGATATGGGTTGAAATAACTGCAGTATCATTTACTTTATGCAATGATACTGCCCACATATTTAGTAATAATCAATCGTAACTGATGGGCAGTGCCCACCCTACAATTTCAATGAACAGCAAAAAAGTGACCATTGGCATACTGTCAGATTCTCACGGATACCTTGATCCCAGAATTAAAGACTCTGTTAATCAATGCGATTACATTGTTCATGCTGGTGATATTTTTAACGCGAACATCCTGGAACAATTACAACCCAAAAAAGAACTTATCGCCGTTGCAGGCAACAATGACTTCCCTGCTTTTTGGGATGCATCAGAAGAAGACGTAGTAAAATCGCTACCAAAGAATAATAAACTAGAACTCCCTGGCGGCTTACTAGTTGTCGAACATGGGCACCGTCTTGGCAATATGCCAGACCACGACGATTTTCGTTTAGATCACGCAGATGCACGCTTGATCGTTTATGGACATACCCACAGACGGGTTGTCGACCAAAAAGAAGAACCATGGGTAGTCAATCCAGGTGCATCAGGAAAAGTTCGAACGCATGGTGGTCCATCTTGCCTGATACTGCATGCCAGTGAACGTGAATGGAAGATCGATACGGTTTTGTTTGAAGAAAGCTAGTAATTAAAAAAGTTGGCAGTTATTAGTTTGCAGTCGGCAGTTAAAAACTAAAGCGTATACGCTTTTATACTGATGACTATCTACTGCTAACTGCCAACTTCTCCTAAGCCTTTATATAAACCCAACCTTTCTCCAGACGCTGCGGGATCAACTCACGGGCAGACTTATCCTTCGTCACCTCCGGCATCAGCACGATTTCGACACCTTCTTTTTTCAATGCTTTAGCAATTGAACGATTACAGGCATATATCGCAACCTCATCATTATTATCAATCAATTCTTTTATACGAGATATATAAGGTGACACTCCCGGTCTTAAAATATCAATACCCGATTTATTGGTAATAATATCCAGCTCGATCGGTGCATTAGCTTTACGGTAAGTTGCCAGCAATTGATCAGCTTCATTTAAGGCAGCATTCACTACTTGCAAGTCACTGGAATCAATGTGTAAGATAATTTTTCGTGTTCCACGATCCGCTTTTACATGATTTGCAACATACTGAAATGTATTCTCAGCAGAGATAGACCGAGTTGCATTAGGACTATACTCATATGTTGACCAACCTAAGGCCACACCAACAACCAACATTACTGAAGCTGCCGCTGCCCTGCCAAATAGCAAACCAGAATGCTTTTTATTTTGGTCTTCATGCCGCGATGGCGGCACTTCACTGTACGCATAACCGATCAACTCACGTACCGCTTTTAATTGACACACTCTCTCACGCAGATCCTTGTCATCAAGCAAGGCTTCACGTATCTCGTTCATTTCATCGGTATCAAGCTGTTCATCGATGAATAAGTTTAATTTGTCTTCTGTAATATCCTTGATATCCATTATTTAATCCTCCGTAATTTAAATTCAGATAGATCATCCGAACCAAATTCAAGTAACTGTTGTTTTAAATTTTTACGAGCCCTGAACAAACGACTCATCACAGTGCCAATAGGAACATCCGTAATCTCAGCAATCTGTGCATAACTAAAACCAGCAAAATCAGCCAAGGTCACCACTTCACGTAACGGCAATGGCAGTTTCTCTACTGATGCTCTAACGCGTTTAACAATCTGTGACTGCTGATAACTCTCAGAAGATCCTGATTGCTCCTCGTCATGCATCTCGGTAAATTCCACATTACGATTTTTAACACGCAAATAATCCTGCCAGCAGTTATATAAAATTCGATATAACCAGGTATCAATCGTTTCAATATCACGCAATTTAGCCGCGTTTTTAATCGCCTTATAAATAGTTTCCTGCACCAGATCATCCGATAACGCCGAGTCATGACACCATGAGTAAGCAATACGGTAAAGCTTGTTACGTCTGGCAGCAAATTCCGACTTTAACGTAAACGAAGCAACTAGATTTTTAACCACTTTCATAAAATCTCCAATAACTCACATATAGACGGCTCAACTAGCAAAATATTCCATGAAATTAATATGAATAATATTACCGCAGTAACCGTCTCTTAGTTACAAATATCAGCCAATCAAACAAAAGACTCTACATAAATAATGCAAGCAATAAGAAGAATCAATCTAATTATCCTGTGCCTTCTCACACAGTTTGCCGCAAATGCAGGCAACTTACCTGATATCTCACTTGAAGGCATAGATGATAGCAAGCATAAAATTTCTGAATACATAGGCCGCGGTCAGTGGGTAGTACTGAACATCTGGGGAACACGGTGTCCGCCATGTCGCGAGGAAGTACCTGAACTTGTTAACTTTCACGACGAATACAAGAGTAAAGGTGGGATTGTTCTCGGTATCGCAATTGATTTCCCGAGTTACGGCTACGCAAAAAAAGACGAAGTTATCGCATTTTCTGATGATTACTTAATCGATTTTCCAATCCTGCGAAGCGATGCCAGTGTTACACAAAAATTAGGCTTAGGGCGACTCGAAGGATTACCAACAACCTTCATATTTGACCCTGAAGGAAAGGTTGTAGGAACACAGGTAGGAGGTATAACAAAAAAAATACTGGAAAATTTCATCAATAAACTAAAACAAAAAAAGCATTATACGAACAACAATTAACACACGAGAGGAAATACTATGAAAATCTTAAAAACAAAACTTCTATCCGCTTTTCTGGTAAGCCTATGCTTATTAATGACAACAGCGGTCACAGCTAACGAGCGATATGGAAAACAAAAAGTTGTCTACCACATCAATTATGACAACCCTAAACAGCAGGCAGGCGCCCTACGCAATGTACAAAACCACATCAATGCCGTTGGTGCAGAAAACTTAGACATAAAGATAGTGTTACACGGTAACGGTCTGGCGCTTTTGTTAGAACCTGATTCATTAGAAAAATTAAAAAAATTCAAACATGCCAATGCTGATGAAACCATGACAGCAAAAATCGACAGTCTTAAAAACCAGGGTGTCGATTTCAATGTATGCGCTAATACCGTTCGCGGTCGAAAAGTGGATTTAGAAACCGATCTATACAATGTTGATAAAGAAGATGTTGTACCGAGTGGCGTTGCTGAAGTAGCCAGATTACAAGCAATGGGTTACTCATACATCAAGCCATGATCAATCACTAGCAAGAAAGCAAATAGAATCGATATAAAAAATATATATTACAAATGACGGTGAATAATATTTTTTGTTCTCCGTCTTAGTAATTACAAACAGAAAAATAGCCACAAACTAACGGGAGAGTTCCATGAAAAAAATAATATCAATACTTTTACTATTGATAGCTACTGGCATCAGTTATCAAATACA
>WTCC01000089.1 GCA_013138755.1 Gammaproteobacteria bacterium | reverse complement strand
CTATCTTATCGACGCACAAGCGATTCCCACATTTAGCAATGATAGGTGTGTGGCTGTGGCTATGGGCACACAGGAATCAGCCGAACAGATCACCGAGGTAGGCGTTGCCTTTTAGTCTAAAATTAATTGGTGGATAGATGGAACTAATTATTCATTCGGTTCGTCATTAAATAATGACAGTAATAAATTTTGATATAATAGCAGTGCAAAACAAAAAAGGTAATCAGCGAGAAACAATAATCATAGAGATAGCAATGTGGGTACTTTTCTTTGGTGTAGCTTATATGCTTTTACAGGCTAATCTCCTGATAACGACAACCAGACCAGGAACCGACAGCAATTAATATTCAACTATACCGACCAGAGTTTCAGGTGCTGTCAACACGAACAATTAGACTACTGCACTCGTGGCGTTCTTGCCTCGGGATGCTTGAAACGTCTGCTAAGCTAAAACAAACATTTTTGTAGTTAATTCTATAGGAGTAGAAACATGTCTGTCACATTTGAATTAAATAATAACGATGGTTATTTTATTTCTACGTGGACAGGAGCGATTACCAACGCAGAAATGTTGACCGCATACAAAGATTTTTTTGAAGGTGAAGAATGGTCTCCGGACTTGAATGAATTAGCAAACACCAGCCAGGCAGATTTGTTTAACATCACAAGTCTTGGCTTGCGCCAGCTTGCACTATATATGCAACAAGTTCACAAGACAAATGGCCTTGCCTCTGTAAGAACCTCTGCATATTGTCCGCAAGACTTACCATTTAAGCTAGCAATAATATATGAGTCCTGGATTAAAGAGTCTCCAGAAAGTATCAAAGTATTTAGCGATGTCCATGAAGCAGAATCATGGTTAATGCGTAAAAATTAATACGAACAAGCGGCTCAATACTGTGCCTTACAGTCGCCTGGAGCCTCAGGGATTGGAGCCGAAAAAACTGACTCCGATACGATTGGCTCTTACTTAAGGTGCTTCATGTTATTTTTTTCACAAAACACCCTGGCATGAGTGTGTTTTGTAATGAAGGCTGGTGCTGAGGCACGAAGCCCAGCAGGCCTGCGAAAAACCAAATAAAAACGGCGGCCAAAAGATCGCCGATGAATTCAATATATCAAAATCTGTTTATGGCTGGAAATTATAAACTTTGTTGCTATTTGCAGTAATGGTTACTGTGTCTGTACTCAGGAACTTAACCGTAGCATCATCATAGCGACAGCGAATTTGCCCAATTGCAGACATTCCGTTAATTACTCCAGGTTATGCTGCCACCCGGGTCTGTTACTTTAACCATAAAGTACTCACCCGATATCTGATTAGCTTTGATAATGGCACTTAACTTATTATCGTACGTGCACAAAATGGACCAGGGTTGAGAAACTTTATCGGGCCTGTAATGAAGTGCCCACCCGGTCATCTCTATGAATATTGTTTCATTCTGATTAACTTTATAATCATCTTGTTTGTGATTCATTGTTACTACTCCAAAATTTGTGACTGTTGTTACATTAGAGAAGTGGAAGGAGTAATTATTTATCCTTCGGAAATAAACCCGGATTTAACGGGAAAGTAACAGGCTCGCCCATCTCATCTCTGCGTTTAATACTTCGCTTCGCATCTTCAGCAAGTCCTGACCTTCCCGGCTTTCGCCACTGCCGATATTTTTCTTCACTGTTAATCACTTCAAGACCTGATTCATAATCAAACAGTTTCCACATGTGGTAGCCAATCCATTTTAAGTAGGCGTATCTATATGGATCGGTGGTCGATTGTATCTCAGCATAGGCTTCCTGGAACTTTTCTATACTCATATCAACACCTTGATAGGGTAGCTATTCATAACAAATATTTATTGTTATTTTTCTTTGTCCTTATTCCTGTTGTTATCGGCTTTACTTCTTTTAATCTCGGCTAAAAATCGCGGGTTAAATGCACCACAGCTCATTGCCAGATATTCATTCTCAGTGTTAACACGTAACTGCTCGTATTGAGCAAGTTCCTGGTTTACTATCTGTATTGCCTTTTTGAGTAAATTAATCATTATTACTGCTCTTAAGTTGTGAGTGTAATACAGTGGTTGCATAACACATGCCAGAAAAATAATCTTAATACTGCCTGTTAAATGAAGACGCAGCATAAAGCCGTTGTAAACCTTATAGGCACTTCAAATCAATGTATGTGGGTGTTTCGGCTGTATTTGACTATCACTTTATATTGATAACTGTTATAAGAATTATTGAAACGTCTACAATGGGTTGTTAACTAAAGTGTCAGATTTCGGTCATAAGCTGTTACTGATATGTCATTAATTTTCGTTCTTAGGGTTAATGTTTAGAAACGGCGAATGTCGCATATGGGTGACGGTGGCAGACGTTCACATAAAAATTACACCAACACACTGCTGTCCTGTTAACTTTGCTGAGTTGTCTACAGCCCTTACACTGTCTGGATGAAACTATATTTATACTAACCGAGACATGAACTGGAACCCGTCGCCTGAGACACGCTGTAAATGCATCCATGTACGCTCGGATGCCGCTCCGACCACCATGGACGGTGGAAGTGCAGGTTTTGCAGGAGCAAAATACCTGCCATGCGGCATACGGTCTCAGACAACGGGTCCCATTCCATATTTCTAGCAGTTAACGAGACAGCAGTGACATCAACACTACATTTTCACTACGTTATAAATTTAAAAGATCCATCACTAAAGCGTTGGTTAAATTGAGGGCCGCGCTCAGCGCTCAAACAGGTAGATAAGATCCAGCGATTGCCTGGCTCCGGTACTCGCCTCCAGGCTGAAGCCGCGGCCAAGGCGATAACGAATTCTTAACGCACCGGCCTGGCCCATCGTACCGAAAACATAACGCAC
>WTCC01000266.1 GCA_013138755.1 Gammaproteobacteria bacterium | reverse complement strand
AAATATTCCCTGGTTACGAAGTAACAAGCTCTTTCTACGATGGCGCCATTAACAGCTACACACCTAGCCTACCTGAGATTCTTTTAGGCTTAGGCGGCATAGCAATGGCACTATTCATCGTCGTATTCGCTCTTAAGGTCTTACGCTTCCTGCCAGCTTCACTAGCAGACTCAGTTGCTGACCCACACTCTGCCAAATAACGCTCCGCATTGGCAATGAAAAGTGAAAAATGAAAAGTGAAAAGTGAAAAATGGGAAGCAACATCACACACTAAAAAACTAGAATGCTCTTTTGTAGCTTCTAGTTTTTTGCTTTTCAGCTTTTCATTTTTCACTTTTCATTTTTCATTTTTCATTTGAGCCGCCGCCATCATGTCTCGCATCTTCATCTCCGCTGCGCACAAATCATCTGGCAAGACCACCGTCAGTATTGGTCTGTGTGCAGCTTTAAAACAACGTGAACTGGCTGTACAGAGCTTTAAAAAAGGACCTGACTACATTGACCCTTACTGGTTAGCACAGGCCAGTGGACGTGATTGCTATAATCTCGATTTCTACACCATGGAACGTGAAGAGATTCTGTCATTAATGCTAAACAAATCAAAAGATGCAGACATCACACTAATCGAAGGTAACAAAGGTCTCTATGATGGATTGGATCTCGATGGCAGCAACAGTAATGCGGCACTAGCCACACTAACGCAAACCCCTGTAATACTCGTGTTAAACGCTAGAGGCATGACTCGTGGCATCGCACCTCTAATATTAGGTTATCAAGCTTTTGATAAAAATGTTTCTATCAAAGGCGTCATTCTTAATCGACTTGGTGGCTCACGCCATGAGAGCAAGCTCCGTAACGTCATAGAACATTACACGGACGTTGCAGTGTTAGGCGCAATACATAATGACCCACGATTTGATATTGAAGAACGACACCTTGGTTTAGTACCTGGTCATGAAGACCCCTTTTGCACACAGAAAATCGACCTTCTTGGTAACGCAATCAATGAACAAGTTGATCTTGATGCGGTGATAAACATAGCTGATGACACTCCAACCTTATCAATCAACGAAGAAACCATTGAAATTCCTGCTACAACTAAAAACAATGCCGTTATAAAGCTCGGCTTAATCCGATGTTCAGCTTTTGGTTTTTACTACCCTGATGACTTACAGGCATTACAAAATGCAGGTGCGGAATTGATCGAAATCGACCCATGCAAAGACACCGAGTTTCCAGAGATCGACGCCCTGTTCATCGGCGGCGGCTTCCCCGAAACTCACATGGAACAATTAGAAGCCAATGTAGGTATGCGGCTAGCCATCAGAAATGCTATCGAAGACGGCATGCCGACATATGCCGAATGCGGCGGTCTAATGTATTTATCTAAATCCATAGAATGGACGCGCGATGGAAAAACTGAAGTGAGAGACATGGTTGGCAGCATAGATGCTGACATCGTCATGGAAAAAACGCCTCAGGGACGCGGTTATGTCCAATTAAAAGAGACTGAGAACAGTCCATGGCCAGGTACAGCGACCAATATCAAAAACGACCATACCATCTGTGCTCATGAATTTCATTATTCACGTTTTAAATCTGTTGGTAAAAATGTTAAATTTGCCTTTCAGGTTAAACGTGGCACAGGGATTGATGGAAGATCTGACGGTTATATTTATAAAAATTTGTTGGCGAATTACACTCATCAACGCAATACGAAGAACAACCCCTGGACAAAACGATTTATTGATTTTGCAAAACTCCATAAAATAAACGACTAAATACTATGATCACAGTTACTACAGCAGCAGCAACGCAGATAAAAATTTCAGCCGAACAAGGCAAGGCCGGAGGCATGTCTCTACGTATAGCTGCCGAACGCACCGAAGACAACAGTATTCATTACGGCATGGGTTTTGACGACAGCAAAGAAGATGATGTTAAAGTTGCTGCTGGTGATATCGAAATCATCGTTTCACCGAGCAGTGCCGATCTGCTTAAAGATACCACGATCGATTTTGTTGAAATTGAACCTGAGAAATTTCAATTTATTTTCATGAATCCCAACGACCCTAACTATAAAGCGCCCGTGGAATAAAGCCGGATAACCCGACAGATAAGCTAAAGCATCCATGGCCGAACAATCATTATTTCAATGGAGTTCCTCTTCTCTAACTCTGTTATACCGAATAACTGCTTCGCTGAGTTCAGCGAATGATGAAGAGCAAATTCTTCACGACTTTTTAGTTTTACTCAAACAACACTTCAATGCAGACGCTGGCTCAATTCAGCTGATTACTGATGAAGGTCTGATGAACCTGATATCATATATCGGCATTACAGAAGAACAGGCAAACAGCATTCAGCACGCTCCCATCGACGGTCATCTCTTCAGTTTCGAAACCGATGTTATCGATGAAATCCAGATCCATGAAAATAGACTGGGTATAGACACCCTCCCCCCTAAACAGCTCTGCATACCCGTACGATATAAGATCCAGACACTGGGTGTAATCAACTTATTTGTTAATGATGAGATTATCATCAACGAAGAACTTGCCTACTTACTGCTTTCAGTAGGCGCCCACCTGGGTGAAACGATAAAAAAATCTCTCCGAGAAAAACGTAAACGGCAAGAGCTGATTAAAAACGAACGCAATATTATCGCTAACGAGCTACACGATTCACTTGCGCAAGCACTGGCATCACTACGTTTTCAGATACGTATTCTTGACCAGAGCGTACAGCCTTTCGGTGATTTCATGGCCACAAAAACGATAGAGTCTATCGAACATGGACTGGATGAGGCTGGCACTGCTCTACGGCAATTGATCGAGCATTGCCGGGTACCAATCGATGAACAAGGGTTGATACCCGCCGTTAAACGCGTAGTCGAACGCTTCAGAAAAGATACCGGCCTGCACATATTGTTACAGTGTGATGATGGCAAACTCAAACTGCCATCGAATATAGAACTTAATGCATATCGGATAATACAAGAAGCCCTCACCAACATTAAAAAACATTCAAAAGCACATATCGTGCGAGTATTAGTTAATCATGATATTGAGGGAAACGTCCATATTCTGGTAGAAAATGATGGCCCGGGTTTCGATCAGAGAAAGATACACAGCACCGATGGCAAGCATCTAGGTTTAACCATTATGCAGGAAAGAGCAAAGC
Source organism: Gammaproteobacteria bacterium (assembly GCA_013138755.1). Classification (GTDB taxonomy): domain Bacteria; phylum Pseudomonadota; class Gammaproteobacteria; order SZUA-229; family SZUA-229. The sequence continues at coordinate 3,721 of WTCC01000266.1, read as the reverse complement.
ACCTGGGCGGCGAACTCAAAATTGAAAGTGAACCAGATGAAGGAACTCGCGTTGAGCTAAAATTTCGATATAAAGAAGAAAAAGTAAAAACGTGATAAATTCAGCATCTACAAATTACTCACACATAGAATAACAATATGCGCGTAATAATTATTGATGACCATGCCCTTTTCCGTGATGGCCTTAAAGGTTTGCTAGAACAACGCAGTATCGATGTTGCCGGTGTCGCAGCTGATGGGAAAGAAGGTTTAGAACTAGCAAAAAAAATACTGCCAGACATTATCCTGCTGGATTTACGTATGCCAGTATTAAACGGGCTGGATACACTTCCTCTATTACGTAAAGAACTACCGACGACCCCGGTTGTCATGCTCACCACCAGTAATGATGAAAGTGATCTAATCAAAGCTTTACGTTCCGGAGCACAGGGCTATCTGCTAAAAGATATGGAGCCCGAAGAACTAGTTGGTGCATTACGCGATATAGAAAACGGTAAAAATGTCGTCGCTGCCGACCTGACAGATGCACTAGCCAGAATGGTGCAAGGCGAAACCACCATCGACGACGATGAAGGCCCATTCTCAGAATTGACACCTCGTGAAACCGAGATACTCTGCCTTCTGGCTGAAGGTCAAAGTAACAAACTCATCGCGAGAAACCTGGGCATTTCTGATGGCACCGTCAAATTACACGTAAAAGCCATCCTCAGAAAACTGAGCATACACTCACGTGTTGAAGCGGCTGTGATGGCAGTAGAACACGGTCTGCGACAAAAACATAAAGAAAAAACATAAAAAAGGTATTTCACCATTTTTCTTTTTATATATGTAACTAAATAAGAATGAAGACATTTGCACAAATTGCAGCTGAAATCGCCCCTAAAATTACGGAAATGATGCCCTGGGATGCTGAAGAACAACTCGAATCAAATTCAGAAACACTGATTATTGATATTAGAGAAACACATGAGTATGACACCATGCACATTCCTGATTCGATAAATGTGCCTCGGGGCATTCTAGAAAATGCCTGTGAGTGGGACTTCGAGGAAACAGAGCCGGAGTTGGTAACAGCCAGAGAAAAGCCTGTTCTGCTGGTCTGCCGATCGGGAAATCGTACGACATTGGCGGCCTATACATTACAGCAGATGGGCTATGAAAATGTCATCTCTCTAAAGACCGGTTTGCGTGGCTGGAGTGATTATGAACTGCCAATGGTAGATATCGAAGAGAAACCGGTTGATTTAACAGACGCTGATCATTATTTCGCTAACAAGATTCTGCCAGAACAGAAAAATCCAGCCACAAAAGCTTAGAGTGTATCCCAATAACTGGGGGCGGACTTTTCCTATTCTGCAATCTTTGTTTTTTCTTTAATGGGCGTTAATTTTTTGTCTAACTTTTGTGTAAATCTTAAACATTGCTGTATTCGCACCGCAATGTTTAAGTAAGAAAGCGTACTTAAATAAAATTACCGAATACTAAAGAAAAAACAAAGATTGCAGAATGGGGAGGTTTAACTCCTACGGATTGGTGAAATACAATAAATTAATAATTAATCCTTACCATAATGTTTGCGCTCCTTACGCCGCCTGCCCGCCTTCTGTGTAATCACACCTTGAATCACATCCTGACCGGGAATCTCAACCGTATCGTACAGATCATTCAATGGCTGCAGATAATACTTATCATCAACAATACGTAACTGCCGAAATATATATTCATTTTTAACTTCCGCCATAACGTAACAACCATCTCGAATAGCACCTGCCGGGTCAATAATAATAATGACCCCCTCAACAAACTCAGGCAACATACTATCGCCTAAGACGCGCAGAGCAAACGGCTCACTTGCCGCGCAACCACTGGATTCCATAAAGACCACCTGTCAAATAAACTCACCCATTATACCTTGCCATATCAGTATGGGCACGTTTTTAAGATAATCACATGATACCGGTTACCTCCGCCTGCAAACTGCGTCAGAAGCGTATAAAATGTGCTTTATTTCACAGTCGCATTCGTAAAAATGTCAGAAATTATCGCCAAAAACAAGTTTGTATCCCTTACCTGCACCATCACAGACGAAGCAGATAACATTCTGGAACGTATCGATATGCCTATTCAATATATACAGGGTGCCAAAAGCCAGGTTATTGAAAAAATTGAAATTGTACTTGATGGCCACGCAGTTGGCGATCTGGTTCAAGTAGCCTTAACACCTGAAGAAGGTTTCGGTGCTCACCAACCAGAATTAACCTTTTCAGATGATATCGCAAACGTACCGCCACAGTTTCACACGATCGGCGCTGAAGTCGAATTTCAAAATGATAACGGTGAAGGTAAGATCTTCCGCGTGACCGAAATAGCAGATGGTAAATTAACCGTAGATGGTAATCACCCGTTTGCAGGTCAAACTATTGTCTACAACATCACGGTTAAAGAAGTAAGAGACGCAACTGCCAGTGAACTTAAAAATGGCGTAGAGAACATGAATGCTCTGCATTAACCCCATTACAGCGATAAAGGCTATTTGGAGATATTAGGCTTATTTGGGGCTGATATTTTTACCGATTTAAGGTAACCTCGCCAACCAAGAAAAACATCACGTCAGTTAAATGTCAACAATTAAAGATTTTACAGATGCTGAGCAGTGGGCTGTTAACACAACCTTAAAAGAGCGCTGGCCAAATCAAATTATTGACACAGAATATGCTAATGGTGAGATCAAACTATATCAACATGACCGAGAGTTAACCTATGCCCTGCTCTTTTTTGGCAGGTTGATACAACAAGTTTTATCATTATCAAAGTTGGTGAACGAGCTTATCGTAGCCAATTCTATTACAAAGGCTTTCAACAATACGGTACTGGTAAATTAGAGCTTGAAGATATCGCAGACTGCACTACAACATTACTGCAAGTTCATGCTGATAAAGAAAAAAATTTACAACAAGAAAAAAATAAATTATAAACAATTAAGCGTATCCCGAGGAACATTATGAGCAAAATGAACGCATTTTATGCGCAGTCTGGTGGCGTAACTGCAGTGATCAACGCATCTGCATGTGGCGTAATCGAAACCGCACGTAAACACAAAGATAAAATTGGCAAAGTATATGCTGGCGCAAGCGGCATCATCGGCGCTCTAACCGAAGAACTAATCGACACTAACAAAGAATCTAAAACAACGATTGCTGGCCTTCGCGGCACACCTTCTGGTGCTTTTGGTTCATGTCGTTTCAAATTAAAAAGCCTGGAAGATAACAAAGCTGAATACGAACGTTTAATTGAAGTATTCAAAGCACATAACATCGGCTACTTCTTCTACAACGGTGGCGGTGACTCTGCTGATACTTGTTTGAAAATTTCTCAGATCGGCAAAAAGATGGGTTACCCTATCACTGCAGTACATGTACCTAAAACAGTTGATAACGACTTACCGATAACTGATAACTGCCCTGGTTTTGGTTCAGTCGCAAAATACATTGCTATTTCAACTCTGGAAGCAAGCTACGACGTTGCTTCAATGTGCAAAACATCAACCAAAGTTTTCGTCCTTGAAGTAATGGGTCGTCATGCTGGTTGGATTGCTGCTGCAGGCGCAATGGCTTCAACAGACGAGCACGAAATTCCAATCGTTGTATTGTTCCCTGAAGTAAAATTCAATCAAGGAAAATTCCTTAAGAACGTTAACGAAAAAGTTAAGAAATTTGGTTACT
>WTCC01000035.1 GCA_013138755.1 Gammaproteobacteria bacterium | reverse complement strand
TACCTGTATAGCCGAACTCTCATCAATGCTGCTTTTAATCTCATCAGCAAGTTTTCGCCAGGTCGTTCCACGCTTATTTAATACAAGGTCCCAGCCAGCTTTCTTAACCCACTGTTTCAGGTTTTTTTCTGGCACACCCAGTTTTTTATAATCGTGAAATTCGTGGTTCAGATTATTGTTGTCCAGCCACTTGCGCGCTTTTTTCATGGTGTCGCAGTTAGGGATGCCGTAAATTTTTATCATGTTGAAAAACCTTAAAAGCGTAAAAGCTTTTTACCACAGAGAACACGGAGGACACAGAGTATTCTTTGTTATTTAACGCCTACGGCGTGATTAACAATAAAAAGCTTCTCTCTGTGTCCTCTGTGTTCTCTGTGGTGAAAAAGTTTGGTTAGTCTATATCGCGTAGAAGTTCGTTCAAACCAACTTTACCACGGGTTTTTTCATCAACCTGTTTCACGATCACTGCGCAGTAAAGGCTGTAAGTACCGTCTTTAGATGGCAGGTTGCCGGATACAACAACAGAGCCAGCCGGGATACGTCCGTATGAGATTTCACCTGTCATGCGATTAAATATTTTTGTGCTTTGGCCGATGTATACACCCATTGAAATAACCGAGCCCTGTTCTACGATTACGCCTTCTACAACTTCAGAGCGCGCACCGATGAAACAGTTGTCTTCAATAATGGTTGGTGCGGCCTGTAGAGGTTCTAACACGCCACCGATGCCAACTCCGCCAGACAGGTGAACATTCTTACCAATCTGTGCGCATGAGCCTACAGTCGCCCAGGTGTCTACCATGGTGCCAGTATCAACATAAGCACCGATGTTGACGTATGAGGGCATTAACACGACGCTAGGTGCGATATAAGAACCAAAACGTGCGGTTGCCGGCGGCACAACACGTACGCCTGAATCACGAAACTGACGTGTGTTTAAATCGGCAAATTTTGAATTTACTTTGTCGTAGTAGTTGGTAAAGCCGCCTTTAATAAACTCATTATCATTGATACGAAAAGAAAGCAATACGGCTTTTTTCAACCATTCATTTACTACCCAGTCGCCATCAATTTTTTCGGCAACGCGTTTTTCGCCCGAATCAAGCAGATTAACCGCTTCGGTAACGGCGTCAGATATATGTGTTTCTACATTACGTGGCGTGATGTCAGCACGGCGTTCGAAAGCTTCTTCAATAATACTTTGTAGTTCAGACATGTAAGGTTCTCCTGAAATTGTCATTTCATTGATAGCTGCGATATGGATTGATTTTTAGTGTCATGTACTAGATGTACACTACGTGCTGAAAATCAATCAACGTCTTGCTCTCAAATAAAAATCTTCATTTCGATAATGGTGTTTTAGTTTAAAGTTTGTATGTATTGTTTGATTCGTTTTGCAGCAGTAAGGCATTCATCCAGTGGTGCGACAAGTGCCAGACGTACATGGTTTTTCCCTGGATTGATGCCATGGCTCTCGCGTGATAAATAACTGCCGGGCAGTACGGTGACGTTCTGTTTCTGGAATAGGTCTCTGGCAAATATTTCATCATCAATCGGTGTGTTCAGCCATAAATAAAAAGCCGCGTCGGGTAAGGTCACGTTAATGACAGGTTTTAATATGTCGATGACGGCATCAAATTTCTTAACGTACAATGCTCTGTTTTGTATTACGTGTGCTTCATCATTCCATGCTTCGATACTGGCAATTTGATGCACCGGCGGCATGGCGCAGCCGTGATAGGTACGGTATAACAAATAGGATTTGATTAGCGCAGCATCACCGGCAACAAAGCCGGAACGCATGCCGGGCAAGTTAGAGCGTTTTGATAAACTGTGGAACACGATGCAGTTTGTGAAATGGGTATTGTTGCATTGCTCAGCGGCTTCTAATAAACCGGCTGGTGGATTATTTTCATCAAAGTATATTTCTGAATAACACTCATCCGAGGCAATAATAAAGTCATACTGTTGTGACAGTTTGATCAGTTTGATGAGTTGTGTCCTGGAGATGACGCTGCCCGTCGGGTTGCCCGGAGTGCATATATAAATTATCTGGCAACGCTGCCATGTGGTTTCGTCTATAGAATCAAAATCAGGCAGGTAATTATTTTCTTTTACTGTGTTGTAAAAGATGGGTGTCGCTCCGGATAGAAAAGCCGCACCTTCATAAATTTGATAAAACGGATTGGGCATCAGTATTAAGGCATCGTTGTTTCTATCGACGAAACACTGAGCAAAAGAAAACAGCGCTTCACGTGTGCCGGTGACGGGTAAGACGTGCTGCTCAGGATCCAGCGTTTTCTCAGATAATTTAAAGCGGCGAGTTAACCAGTTTACAATAGCTGTTCTCAGCTCAGAACTGCCTTTGGTTAAGGGGTAGCGATTAATCTCACTCAAGTTGCTGGTGATTGAGTCCAGCACAAAACCGGGTGCATCATGTTTCGGTTCACCAATGGATAAAGCGATATGTTTTATAGTGGCTGGTTCATTCGCTGCGGGCTGGCAGCCGGCTTTTAATGCTTTGAGTTTTTCAAAAGGATAGGGCTGTAGTTTTTTCAGGTCTGGATTCATTGAGAGCGTTATATATTAGAAAACGTGTGTTGCGGTCACATGTTGCACAAT
>WTCC01000309.1 GCA_013138755.1 Gammaproteobacteria bacterium | reverse complement strand
GTCCCAAGTGTTTTGCCTGTACTTTACCGATTACCAATCCTTTGATAAAACCGGCCGAAAGGGAAAATCGTCCGACATACGGCTCTTTGAAGGGATAGCGCAGATCGGGGAGGCTGGGATTGAATTTAATTGATAGCGCCTCCTGGCCGGCGAATAGATTTGTTATCTCATAAACCTCCTCGGCATTACCTACCGATCTAGCCTTTATCCTGGATTCATGCAAAGGACCTGTATTGATGTACTCTGTTTCTTCGTTGTCTTTAATGATCTTGTATTCGATTTTCGAGCCATTGGCCACATTTGTGATCAAAAAGGTATCTCCTGACCGCTTTGCACGGCGGTCACAACTCATGACTCCACCGAAAACCACATCGAGCTCGCCTATGACAATCAAAGGCAACAGCTTGACCGCTTTGCCGAAAGCGTACTTGATTCCGTTTATTTTTATCCAACTCTTATCTTGGCTGCAGAGCCAACCTTTCCCTTCTATTGCGCCTATGATTAGCGCCTTATCCAAAGAATGGTTGTCATAGGGCACCATTCCGCGTCTGACACCGGCAGGTTTACCTCCGGATTCGAGATAGACTTCAAACGTTTCTCCGGAAGGCAATTCGGTTTTCAGGCTGTATGCCTTGCCTCCGTCTGCCAAATCCTGCTCTTTAAACTCCATTGGTCGCTTCTGTGCTTCTATACCGCCCATATGCGCTGTGAAGTAATCATACAAATCGTCATCATTGGAGACGAAACACTGTCGTCCTGAATAGGAGGAAGGCCAGCAAAACATTAACTGCCTGTCCCCAAACCCGAACGCACCGAATTCGAAAAACTGCCAATAGGGGTGGCCTTCTATCAGAAGTGTGATGCTTTTGTTTTCCCGGTACGATCCCATAAGGATGGGCAGCACCGGACAGTTATGTTCTCGCTTTAAACCAGAATAGTCGATACCTGAATTCACAGGGCGACCAAGTACTGCGGCTTCATCCCTTCCGAACTTTTTCACCCGTGCAAAAAGAGCCGCCAGCGTATCCCCAACAAACAATTGTGCTTTAAATGGTTTGTATTTCATCGCTATTTTCTCGTTACTGTGCGGCACAAGGCGATTTTTGCCGAGAGTCCCACATCAGTGATTTATTAGGTAACATTAGCTATCTTTTGTTTTTAATGAATAGAAATAGGCCGATGTAAATAACACACTCAAGATTAAGCGTTTAGTTACTCCAAACACGAACACCATCCCTCCCAGCATATTACTAAAAAACACAAACTCGATAATGACCGAAAGTAAAAGAAACCCAGAGGTGATCAGAAGAAGATCTCTTCTCTCAATTGGCTTTAATGCACCCCAGGCCAGCAATACAGCCCACCCCGCCATAAACATGGCACCACCATACATCGCTAATTGATAATCCGGCCCTGTTCCAATATAGCCATTTAGTATATTTGGTATTTTCCATCCAGATGCTATCAAGAACCACGATACCGCGACTGCGCCATCAACTACAGCCCCAAGAATGAACATAAATTTCAGCATTGAGTTTGGTTTCATCTTAATACCTATTGACTTGTGAACGGCGCATATGTGTTATGCATTTAAGCCAAGGTTTTTTGCTATTGCAATCCATTTCTCTCTTTGCTGCTGGCTCGAAGTTTTCATTAGAGAGAGCTCTGATATTTTCACGACTTTTATGCCACAAAACCCAAGAATTGTTCTTTTCATTTCGTTATGCCCAGGTCTGTGATATACCCAGCGATAATACCAGGGTGGCGTATCCATAGTTACCATAAGGTGCGCTGTGCGCCCTGACAGTAATTTATCCCAAAGAGGAGAATTCTCTCGATACTTAAATGCAAAACCTGGCAGGAAAACCCGATCAATAAATCCCTTCATTAAAGCTGGCATAGCTCCCCACCAATTAGGGTAAACAAAAACTATATGATTTGACCATTGAATAAGCTCTTGGGCTTTTTCTAAGTCAGGCTCAAGCTCCTGGATTATCTTGTAACCTTTCCAAAGTATTGGGTCAAACGTTAACTCACCAAGCTGAAGTTCACGAACCTCTGAACCACTTGCCTTTGCACCATCAATATACGCCTTGGCCAATGAACCACAGAAACTATTTATGTCGGGGTGACCAAGAATGACGAGTATATCGTTTTTCATTGTTTCTCCATAGCGCGATGCTAACCTGATTTATTCGGATCCGCGACAAAATATTCCGGATAAGCAGTCTATTATACAATCACAAATAGATTTATTTCGTAGTTAGTTTTCTTAGTGCTTGACCAATTAATGGCAATTCTATCCAAACGTAGAAATATGCAATTGTGATATACCAATGAGTAATGAGATAATGAAAACCTTGCCCTTGATAAAGTCCTACTACTATAAAATCTAATAAGAACAGTGGAACCGAAGCATAAAATGAAAACCAAAGAGAAGTTTTAAAGTAGTCTCCCCCAAAAAAAACAATAACCAGAAAACCGATCCAGGGAACAGCACCAAACAATGTGATTAAAGTTATTAATACTTGCTCACTCACACTCCAATCAAGAAAATAGTTGGATGGGTATCCCAATATAAAAAAGAACAGCCAGGCAAAAAATGCAATAAAGAATAAAATTATATGTTTCTTTAAATTCATATTGACCTACTCCTTGAAATATCCTAATTATGTTGACCTAGCGCATTGAGCAAGCAACGTTGAATGTCGTCTATGTAAAACATGCCTTATTTACTAAGAAGACATTAAGGTCTCTCATGATTTCATCCCTATGCAATCATTAATCGACATTGAATGTTTTTTTAGTCAAATGGTATCTAACCAATAGCGGACATTAACGTTCAAACTCAGTTGGCGCCAAAACAAAGTGTAGCGAAGCGCCGCTTTTAGTGGCCAACTGGAGTGTCTTATTATGACTTGTAATTAGACAATTATTTTTCAACTTACATTCATTCTTCTACGTAACCTGGGACTATTGTTGCCCAGCCTTCTGTTATGCTTTGACGGAACGCAATGATCTCTTGATGCTCTTTTGAATAATAGAAATGCTCTGCATCTTCAATGCTGTTAAATTTATGAATAACCATGTTTGGGTAAGCATCGCCCTCTACAGCTTTTACTGGGCTAGCCACAATAACTTCGGTTTCATATTTTTCAAGTATCGGAGTTAGTAGGCTTCTAATTTCCTCAATTTTGATACGATCCAAAATTTTGTAATTAAAAATAATGTATGCAGACATTATTGTTCCTTGTGGTCATAACAGTTGAATTAACGAGACACGGGGTCTCGTTATTAATTTTATGTACGCCATAATCCTTAGGGACTGCTTTTTCTACCTCTTGTAGCTGAAGAACATCCGGTGATCCATATTTTGTGAATACAATCGCTTTCATGAGCCTGCCCCATTATCACTTTGGTCGGTCATGCATGTCTGCTTGTTCACTGGGCTTTTTTGATAAATGGTTTCCACCATGTCTCATTACCAGCCACTTGCCCAGGGTTAATCACTTCTCCAATTTTAGGCGTAAGATAATCAATACCAGCCTGATTAGCTTCAATCAAAAACCGCTCGATCGGTTCGTGCCAGGGGAACATCCCAAGATCAAAGGTACC
>WTCC01000277.1 GCA_013138755.1 Gammaproteobacteria bacterium | reverse complement strand
CATTAATGAAGTCATTTGCCTGTTCAAGATTAGCAATCGCACTGGTTTCTGTTATCTCAAAAGTCAGCGACCGCGGATTAACATCGTATTTTTCTATAAGCGCTTTAATTTCATCAAGTGATTCATCACTATCAACTGTGTTGCCAGATACATTGACACACAAGTGTAATTTCTTACTTGGCATACCGGTTTCGATCATGGCTTTTAGTGCGTTTTCCAAAACCCACATATCAATTTCTGTCATCAGGTTAAAACGTTCGGCTGTCGGGATAAAGCTATCAGGGTAATGAATCTCATCATTATCACCGATCATTCGGACCAGAACTTCATAACTACACACCTTGTCTGTATCCCTAAGGTGCTGCTGCCACAACACGCCATCCTGTGCCGGAAGATTTTCTAGATCAATGTCTTGCATCAGCATAATCGGCTGATAATGTAACTGGAATTTATCTTTTGCTAACGCCTCTCTGATTCTCGCCGACCAGCCTAGCTCACTACCCATGACGTTACGCTCATCACTACATTTTTCGTACATATGTGTCTGATTTCGACCCATACGTTTTGAGATATGGCAGGCAATGTCTGCATTTGCCATCACATCACCTGCTGTTAAATCGTCTAAATCTAACATCGCCACACCAAAACTAGCATTGATATGGTACACCTTATCTTCATGATGAACTCTCAGATTAGAAAGTGCATTTCTTATATCATCTGAAATCCGAATAGCCATATTCTCATCTACGTTCTTCAAAACCAATGCAAATTCATCACCACCGATGCGTGCCGCCACATCGAATCGACGCAGGGTTTTTCCTAACATATGGCTTAGATTGATCAGCAACTGATCACCGATCTCATGACCTGCGGTATCGTTAACATATTTAAAACGATCAAGGTCAAGATAAACCAATGCACTCATGATTCCCGAACGCTTCACATTACCGATCTCTTTCTCTAAATAACTTTCAAAATAGCGACGGTTATACAACCCCGTTAGATGATCATGCGTTGCCTGCCAGCGTAGCTTCTCTTCCATCATCTTACGTTCAGAGATATCACGAAAAGCAATAACAGAACCTTCCTTTTTATCGCTTACTGCTAATGGAAACAACGTACAGTCAATCGGAATCTCTTTACCGCTCTGTCGACGAAACAAAGTCTCCCAGCCCTTCAGCTTTTTACCGGAGTAATACGCATCTTGCAGCAGATCACGACCACCGCTTTGTTTACAAACGTGGAAAGCCTCGTTTGCATGCATACCTATCAATGGCTGAGCATCTTTTAATCCCAACAATCTCAATGCAGCTGGATTCATAAAAGTTACACAGCCTTCATTATCAACACCGTAGACACCCTCACCGACCGATTCCAGAATTGCTGCCAGATTTTCACGCTGCTTTTCGATAGATCGCTGCACTTCGATAAACCGACGCATACCAGCGATACGTGCAAGAAATAATTCTTCTGCTTCATTCTTAAACATGCACTCGATCGCTCCCGCTTCAAGGCAATCACGTATCACGGAATCAAGATAAGTTCCGGTAATAACAGCCGTACGTATATTTTCCGTTAACGGGTTGTCTCTTAATTTTTGACACAGCACGTAACCATTCTGTTTCGGCATAAAATAATCGATGATAGCAATATCAATCGGTTGCTTATTTGCTATCTCGTAGGCTTCATCAACAGAAGCCGCTGTAACCACCTCATAATTATTACGCACCAATAAACGCTTATAATATGTACGCAGACTTTTTGAATCGTCAACAAATAGGATACGTGTTATCTGTGTATCGCGTGGGCACTTACGCTGCTCTACAACAGGTATCTGAGATTTTGGCTCTAACATCGACTGCAATGAAGATGATACTTCCTGGTAATTTTCCCAGGGTACTAAAGCAGTAACTTTACGCGTACTCATCCAGTTAAGTAACTCGAGTTCCGCATTATTAGATAACAGGATAACTGGAATTTCGCTATAGGGTTCACGATCAAGCAAAGTCAGCAACTGTTTTGATTCTTTAACATGCTCGTAAGTTGGCCAACCGACCAGAATAGCGTGCAGATGCTGCGGGGATTCATGCAACAAGTCGATGGCCAGCTCGAAGTTATCGATACTGACTATCTCATAACCTTGCTTCTGTATATTTTTACACAGCATGTATCGCAAGGTAGCAGACTCTTCAACGACCAGAATACGTTGCTTTACGGCGGCATCAGGCATGTTATTCCCCAAAAGAAAAGTCGCACAATCGTTTAAAATGGCAACTCGGTGGCATTATTAGCAGATAGTAGGGATAGCCCCTTTTATCACTTTGAATTTATTCGCATTTTGATTAATTATTTATAGCAATTTCAGGACGGAAATCCAGTATTCACACTGTTTTCAGGGTGTAAATACAAAAAAGCCGGCGTCTGCCGACTTTTTTCAAAGAATATGCTGATTAAAAGCAGCTGACTACTGTAAACCCTTCTTGATAGCCTCGATTACTTCGGCTTCTATTTCGACAAACACATCTTTCGCCGGGCTGTCTTTAGCGATCACACTGGGTCGATTAAACAATACTGTGGTCTCGCCATCACGCTCGATAAGACTTAGATGCAAGGGGCAAAACCCCAGCATATCTGGATCAAGGTTACTCACCTTATTCGCATACCAGCCGTTACAAAAAACCATGCTACGGAGTGCTGTTAAGTTATTCTTATTATAATCATCACCCCATTTTTCAGAAAATCGGGATAAGTTTGCACCGATGTTCGGCTCGAAAACCACAAAAAACCGCGCGTCTTCCAGACTTTGATACACCTTGTCATAGACCGCTGAAAGCGGTTTATTCACATGCTGGCGATACACCCCTGCCGGACTTTCAGCAGCAATAGCAGATCCGAGAAAAAATACTGCTCCTATAAAAACAAACCATCGCGCCGCTATCTTCATTATGTCATCCATTTAATATTAACTAGAACACGCATTATGCCACTCAATATTTCACATTCCAATAAAACACCATGATTAGTGCCATCAAAATAACAGCCTGTTACAATAGCGAATATTAATAAATTCTGTGGAGCGAACTGTGGCTAAAACTGGTGAATTTTCAGCAACGCGCATGCGGCGTATGCGGCGCAGTGATTTTTCACGCCGCCTGATGCAAGAAAATAACTTGACCGTCAATGATCTTATTTATCCCATGTTTGTTATCGAGGGGAATAATCAGCGAGAAGCTATTGCATCCATGCCCGGAGTAGAACGTCTCAGTATCGACCAGCTACTCATCGAAGCAAAACAATGCGCCGAGTTAGGCATACCTGCTATTGCCCTCTTTCCAGTAGTCTCACAGAACAAAAAATCTGACGATGCTGCAGAAGCATACAATCCTGAAGGGCTGGCGCAGACGGCTGTCAGAGAATTAAAAAAGGCTTTACCCGATCTCGGTGTTATCACCGATGTAGCGTTAGACCCTTTCACCAGTCACGGACAGGACGGTTTAATCGATGACGATGGTTACGTGTTAAATGATGAGACTGTCGACGTACTGGTTAAACAGGCTTTATCTCATGCTGAGGCCGGTGCCGATATCGTGGCACCTTCGGATATGATGGATGGCCGTATCGGTGCCATTCGTCAGGCACTCGAGGAAAATAATTATATCCATACACGTATACTCTCTTATTCAGCAAAATACGCATCCAGCTTTTATGGTCCATTTCGTGATGCGGTAGGCTCGGCTAAAAACCTGGCTGGCGGCAATAAAAATAGTTATCAGATGGACCCGGCCAACTCTGACGAAGCACTGCACGAGGTTGAGCTCGACATAGCAGAAGGCGCTGATATGTTCATGGTCAAACCCGGCATGCCCTATCTGGATATTGTTCGACGCGTCAAAGATACCTTCGCAATACCGACTTATGTCTATCAGGTCAGTGGCGAATACGCGATGTTAAAAGCCGCTTCACAAAATGGCTGGCTTGATGAAAGGTCGGTGGTCATGGAAAGTTTGTTAGGTTTCAAACGTGCCGGAGCAGACGGCATCCTAAGCTATTACGCAAAAACGGTGGCGCAATGGTTACAGGAAAAAAACTAAGACATATCCAACTCCAGGTTGATCATCAATGACGAAACAGATAGACCGCTATGCCGTTTTTGGAAATCCAGTAGCGCACAGTAAATCACCGCAGATACATACTCTGTTCGCTGAACAGACCAAACAATCTCTCGTATATACTGCCGAGCTTGCAGAGATCGGGAAATTCGAACAGGCAGTCAAAACCTTTATCAGCAACGATGGCAAAGGCTTAAACATAACCGTACCTTTTAAAGAAGACGCCTGGCAAACGGCAACGAAACGCAGTGAACGAGCGCAACGTGCGGGTGCAGTCAACACACTGATCCTGCAATCCGATGGTACTTTATTTGGCGACACGACTGACGGCATTGGCCTGATAAGAGATCTTATCGATAACCACAATATTCCATTAGCCGATAAAGATATCTTGCTTATCGGTGCGGGTGGCGCAGTACGTGGCGTAATCGAATCCATATTAGAACAAAAACCGGCATCCTTATTAATCACTAATCGCACAGCAGAAAAAGCTGTACAGCTCGCCAGTGATTTTTCTGCGTTAGGCAACATCAGGGGTTGCGGATTAGACGACACTGAAAACACTTTCAGTCACAGTGATTTTGATATCATCATCAATGGTACATCCGCTAGCTTAAAAGGCGACTTGCCAGCATTGCCTGATTCGATATATAGAAGTAATAGTTGCAGCTACGACATGATGTACTCAGCGACAGCAACACCATTCATGCAGTGGTCAGCAGATAATGGTGCTAAAAATATTTTCGATGGCTTAGGTATGCTGGTCGAACAAGCCGCTGAATCTTTTTATCTGTGGCGAAATGTAAAACCTGAAACCGAGCACGTCATAAAAAGCATACGTCAGTCGTTAAATCAATAACGATCACTCAG
>WTCC01000068.1 GCA_013138755.1 Gammaproteobacteria bacterium | reverse complement strand
GAACCCATCCATGGGGCTCGCACCCGCATCCTTGCGGGTGACGGTCTCAGCAAGAAGTTCCCGACCCATATCTCTAGCTGTTAACGGGACAGCAGTGATAACATTTGTTTTAACAGCTTCATTCTGTGTACAATCGAAGAACCTTTATACTTGGTCAAGCTGAACGATGTTGAAAAAACATGACGCAAAATTCTGTATTCCTATGAAGTATTCGGATTAAGCATGCCATACCAGAACAGTGAATCTATAAAACCCAATATATTAATCGTTGATGACGATGCCACTATTCGACTATTGATGAGGGATTTCTTAACCGATGAACAATACTCAATTGAAGAAGCCGAAAATGGCAATGACGCGCTGGAACGTATAACACAACATCAACCCGACCTGGTTTTACTTGACGTCAATATGCCCGGGATAGATGGTTTTGAGGTATGCCATAAAATTCGCCAGCTTTATGGTGACACTGACATCTCTGTCGTCATGGTCACAGGACTTGATGACGCTACTTCCATCGAAAAAGCTTATGGCCTGGGCGCAACCGATTTTATCAGTAAACCCATTAACTGGGACACCTTCCCTTACCGCATTCAATACCTCATTAAAGCAAGAAATGCGATCATAGAAACAAAATATCAGGAATTACACCTGCAACATATCGAGAAAGTTTCTCGCATCATTACGCAAAACAAAAATCAGGAAGATATGATGTTTGAAGTCATGTCTGTCATTATAAAAATATTTTCTGCCGACCGTGCCTTTATCATTAAACCTGATCTTCATGTTAATGACTACTTTCACACCTATTCAGAAGCAATATCCGACCATGTTGACAGTATTCAGAATATTCAAGATTCACTGTTTGACGCACTGGGGAATTACACCCTGTATCGTGCTGAACATTCAGAATACCCCATTGTGTCTCAATTTAATTTGAACACACCGCCACCTGAATATGACATCAATATCAGACAACAAATGATAAAGGCACTGCATTTACAGGAAAATAAAACCTGGTATTTAGTGGTTCAGCAATGTACAGAACACTCAAAATGGACCACCTTAGATGAAGAAACATTTTACAAAATATGCCTGCGCCTGACCGGTGTGCTATCCCGTTATCTTTTTACAGAAGAACTGCATAAAAGTGAGCGCCTGCTAAAGCAGGCACAGAAAATAGGCCATTTAGGCAACTGGAACTGGAATGCCATAACTAACGAGCTGACCTGGTCCGACGAAATCTATCGAATATACGGTTATCAGCCCGACCGCTGGAAACCCGATTGTGAAAGATTTTATGAAATTGAATTTGAAGAAGATTTACAACGTTTTAATTTGTTTAAAAACATTCTGAATAAAACGAATACATCCTATCAATTTGATCATCGCATAAAAACATCCGCACTGAATATAAGGCGGGTACGTGAACAATGTGTAGGTACCTATGATGAGAATAACGAACTACTCGAAGTAAATGGCATTGTGCAGGACATCACCGATGCATACATCAAACAGGAACAGGAAGTTCATAATAATAAAATGGAGGCCATCGGCCAGCTAACCAGCGGTGTAGCGCATGATTTTGGCAACTTAATGACTGTCGCCAAGGGCAATCTGGATCTTCTTAAGGAATCCATTTCTGAAAACACACTGCTAAGTACAGAATGCCAGGAGTTAATTGAAGATGCCCACTCAGCGGTTAAAGACAGTGTTGAATTAACCAAACAGCTATTAGCTTTTTCACGAAAAAAATCAATAGCGCCTGTTTCTGTCAATATTGAAAACACCATAGAGAAATTCCATAAGCTATTTAAAAATACTGTTGGTGAATCAATAAAATTATTAATAAATATTCATCCTAACCTGCCCGATATTCTTGTCGATCCAACACAATTTGAAAGCTCGCTGTTAAACATAATTATTAACGCCAGAAATGCAATGCCTGAAGGTGGACAATTAAGTATTAATTCTGAAATCATGGCGACACAACGTTCGCAGGAAATCATTCGTAATGCTGACAATGATCTTGGCGATAAATGCATATGCCTGTATGTGAAGGATGAAGGTATCGGTATGAGTGAGGATGTACTAAGCCATGCGATTGAACCATTTTACACAACCAGCAAAACCACTGGCACAGGTTTGGGCTTAAGTATGGTGTATGGATTCATCAAACAATCAGGCGGCGAACTGGTAATACACAGTAAACCCTTAAAAGGAACAACCATTTATCTGCAATTCCCGATAGTCGAAAACTTATCAACTGAACAAACTAAAACAGATACAGTCAACTCACTGCCTGATATAAAGGCAACCATCCTTATTGTTGAAGATCAGCCAAACGTAAGGCAGTTTGCCGTACGCTGTTTAAACAAGGCAGGTATTAGCATTCTACAGGCCCGGGATGCCGCTGAAGCAAGAAGGCTGTTAGAAACGAATAAGGATATCGATTTATTGTTTACTGATGTGCTAATGCCTGGTGATATGAATGGACATGAACTTGCCGGCTGGGCAAATAAGAAATATCCTGAGCTGAAAA
>WTCC01000117.1 GCA_013138755.1 Gammaproteobacteria bacterium | reverse complement strand
TGAAACCAGAACACGAGCTGAACGCCGGTACTGGTATCGAAGGATTGACGAGTCAGTAGAAAAGCTTTAATCACCGGGTTGTATGCTTTGAATTTTAAGAGTTGGTATTCTAGCAGTTTGGGTATTTAGAATTAAAGGCGAAACCCAGGGGGCTGTGACAGATAAGAATTATTTACACCCTCAACAATTAGGTTAAAAAATAATCCCTCCATCCCCATTTACCCCGTCCCCATTTACCATGGCTGACCCTATGCTTCCTTAAAATGCTTATGATTGTCAAAACATTTCTTTTCCACTTCTCACCAGTTTTTAGGTGGCTTACGAGAAGTATGGAACACACGTAAGATTTCGACTTGCTTTAACCGTGGTCGAACCCTATAAGGAATAATATAACGTGTATCAGGTACAATTAGTTCACGCGTGTCAGGGATACGTCCGGGGTGACCAAGAGTAGGGTTATCAGCTAAAAGAGCAACACTATCATAGATACGTTGTACCATCTCTTTAGCTGCTGCAGGGTTTTCTCGTGAAATGTAAGTGGCTTCCTGCTCAATATTTTCAAGGGCCTTCCGTAACCATTTAATCTTCATTCACACCCCATTTACTGAAAGTGCTGGTCACCGCTTCAGCACTAGCAAAATCACCCGCATCAGCCTCTGTTACTGCAGCTTGAATTTCCTGAAGTTGCCATTCATTTAATTCAATATATTCACGCACTGCTTCAGCAGCGAGGTAAGATTTACTACGGTGAGTAGCATCAGCGAGTTTATCAAGCCGGATCTTAAGATCAGCATCGAGCCGGATGGTCATAGTCGAAGATTGTGACATACTTTTTGCTCTAATGTGTTGGATTGTGTACATTGTAGCACAATGTAAATTGTACGTTTCTTATCTATCTATGCTACTGTTTTTATTGCTAAAATATGAGAATAAATCAATGGATGCCCAAGATTGCTCCAGTTTACCCACGACACCTGGCTGAATACCCTCAAGAGACATGGTGCAAAGTATGGTCTTGTTGCCGATTACGCAGCGAACATCGAGTACTACGTGACCCGGTACGGACGCCAGCGGCCCATGGTGCGCAACAAATCGATGTACCAGCACCTGCTTGCACTGCGTAAGAATCCCCGTTTATCGGCAATAATGGCCGCGGAAATGGTACGTGATAATCAGCAAATACTTGCTGATTCGTTCGATCGTGAACCCACACAGACCGATCTCTACCTGACCCACTTCCTGGGTACCGACGAGGCCATCACTTTTTTGCAATCACTGGAACAAAGTCCCGGCATGCATGCCGTAGAACTATTTCCCAGGGCGGCAAAAAGTAACCATGACATCTTCCACCCCAAGACTTGTGCCCCGCGCACCGTTGACGAAGTTTATTCGCACTTCGGAGAAAAATTCAGTACCCGCCGCTACGAAGACCTCGCCGCCAACTGATCACCCAGGCTAAAACAAATTGCTGTTATCAAAGCGGTATCGTCACAGGAGCAAGGGAACAATTCTGAAGCAATATAGGGGCACTACCCTTTGTCTTACCGAATGGCTAGAACAAACCCTTCAGCTTGTCCTTTACTTTGTCTTTTTCCTCATCTAGTTTGCTGTCGGCCTTTTCTTCGAGTTTAGCTTTTTCTTCGTCGATTTTTTTCTGCGCTTTTTCTTTAAGTTTATTTAACTCTGCATCAATAATGTCTTTTTTAACAACCTCAATGGCACGGTCAGTTAAACGATTTAATATTTCGCTGGCAAGCTCGGTAGCGGTGGCACCCTTGCTGCCACCAAGGTTAGTCATGTCCAGTCCCGGTAGTTTGACCTGTAGCTCTTTATTATCCAGCGCCGCCACCCTGGCCTGAATGTTGCCATCTGCAAAGGTTACACGGCGAATGATTAAACGTGGTTCCTTTGCACTGCCATCTGTTGCTGCCTTTGGTTTTTTATCCTGTGCTACGGCTGTTGAGCCAGATGCCAGATTTTTCTTCAACTCATTTAAGTTAGTTTTATTCGCTTCATTAATTTCAACGAATACCTGCGGTGCAAGTACGGTAATTTCGTTGATGATATAAGGCTCTTCCTGTAAAGACTGCAGGTCTATGCCTGCACGTACTTCACCAAGTGAAAATGCATAAGGCTGAGCATATCCATCGGGGTTCGCAATGGTCAGGCCATTAATGCCTGCAGTACCGTCCGTAAAGTTTATTTTTACACTGTCCACCAGCACAGACGTTTGTGTTGCTTCACTGCCGTATTTTTCAATTGCTGCTTCAACCAGGCTATCAAGATTAGTTAATACATAATAGACGCCTACTGATATTGCTATTGTGATAATCAGTACCAGGCCAAGAATGACTTTTTTCATAATATCTTCCTAAATGATTTTCTTTGTATTAACGAAGTGCTAGATTAACAGATTGACACAAAAATAGAGTCAGAGAACAATAAACTCTAATATTAGAAACAATTGCTCTCTGGACTTCCCCAATTGTTTTCGTTATATAACAATTAAGTGTGAATCACTTCAGGCTTTTAGATAAATGGCGGATCGGACGGGATTTCCCCCTTAGTTCTTTTTATCAAAATACAGCACAATGCACAGATTGAAAACAATCCCATGATTGTTGACAGGCCAGACGAAAAGTATTTAACAAAACAGATGTTTCTCCCCAACAATCCAGTGATGCGATTTCATACTCTGTGGCAAGTCGTAATGACGAAAACTCATGAAAAGCATGGTCAGCAATAGTCGGACCATTACATTTACAGTTAATACGTCTGAATTAATTATCTGCTTTAAAAATGCTTAATATGTATTCATGACACTTAGGGCAATGTACATCAATATATTCTTTTCCACGCCAGGTAATCCCGCATGTAAAACAGCGATATTGTCCTTCTCGTGTTGATTTATTCATTAAATCCCGGCTCTGAGAAAGCTCTGATATATCATTGAATTGACATCAATAACAGTTGATGTCTCCTCTGGTACGTATGACATTGCTTCCTGCTGGACTTTTTTACACAACTGCGCCCTGACATTATCCTCACGCGGGTGATAAAGCCAGCTCTTGTGTTTAGTATCAAAAGCCATTAATTTCGTTAGCAATTCTTTTAGCAGGCCTGGTGTTGTTTTTTGAGAATAAAATTCTGTTTCCACCGATGTTATGTCTACCGCTAAAAGTCCGGCTGTTTTATCTGCGGGATAAACAGGTAAATGTCGGTCTTTATAAGAAAAAAACAAAAATAAATTATAGCTACCAACACTAATTTCAATATCGTATTTCGTTGTTGTTTTTGCTGTAATATTCTCCAAAGTATGTGGGTCGGTAACATTAGCCGTCCATTCATCGCCCTCCAGAGTATGGCAAGGTTCTGAAATAACCAGGTCAGGTGTACATAATTTGTTTATTTCCCCTTGCAGGAGTAGCTCTATGGCATACTGTCGACAGCAGCTGTTAAAAGAAATATCACACTCTTTAACTGGTTTGTCGATTGCATTCTGGTCATGGGAGAAATGCCAGACATTAACGTTTCCCTGCCTTGCAATAACACTTTGATTGCAGCTTGGGCATACGCAGCCACATCGCTGCCCACGCTCTACATCACTAACCTCAACAAATTTATGATCTGATTTCCTGATTGCAAAAGGAATTCTTGCATCGCTCATTAGTCTGTTATGTTTTCAAGTTGTTTATCAAGAAATTTAGTTCCTGGGACTCTGTCAATATAACTCTGACAGAGTCCCAGTTTAAAAACAATTGCTCTCTCCCGGGCTTTTCCAGGCAAACCACATGAGAATCTTTATCTGCTGTTCCAGTGGATTCACCTATTTGAATTAGCCAATTATTAAAACTCATAATGTTTCTAATTTTATAACTGTAACTTCTTGTTTGCATTATAAATTCAACATAAATAAAAGTGTTATCAACTGGCTTATTAAGCTATACTTATTCCCATGAACACAAAAAAACTCACACAATCTAATCCTTTCTTAAAAGACAAAACAAAGGCTAAAAAGCTATTGTTACGAAGTGTCGCAAGCTCAACAGCTATTGAAACAGGTGAGTCAATTAGTGAGATCGAAGAAAAACTCAACCGGTCACGTTCTCTTTCAAATCGCGTAAAACTTGCCTAAATACATTCTTCATCGGTTAGTGCATTTAGCGGTTAGTGCATTTAGGTCGCTTAGATTTGTATTTGCTTATTGACACCAGCTGGCTAATGGGCGACCCCGACATCTCAACCGACATCTCCACATCTTGAGAGCCAGGCCATTCGCTATTTCAATGCGGGCTTGTTTAAGCATTGAACATCTTAAATCAACGTTTTAATTTTTATCACGTTGTCTTCTGCTATCTGTCTAAATTCTTTAGAGACTCTTTTATCTGCCGCCACAATTTCCCAAAATCCAAGTGCCACTTCCC
>WTCC01000005.1 GCA_013138755.1 Gammaproteobacteria bacterium | reverse complement strand
TTCGGTTCCATGGCCACTGACCGAGTGCTTCGAGACTTTTTTCATCAATATCAACAATGACAACCTGTTTGTCGACATGTTCTGGTAAAGTTATTTTAAGACGTGCATCATAGGCCTGATTTTCAATACTGGTTAAAATAGGGAAATGACAAACATCAGCTACGTGGAGCAGGAATATTGAGGTAAGTGCCAGACTTAAAACATAACGAATAATGCGTTGAATGCCCACCTTACCAATCTGTCCATTATCCGCCAGAATGACGAGTAGGCGGGACTGCTGTAATTTTGTAGTCTGCTACGTTCTGAATAGCGATGAGTAAAGGACGCGTTTCTTTTTCAATATCAAAAGATATATTTTGATGGATTAAGTTTTCGATGTGACTGCTTGTTTTTTTTAATTCAGTGGTTCCGCAGCAACGACTTGCGCCATGTAATTTGTGAACCTGTTCGTGTAGTTTTTTCAGGTCGTTATTTTTAACTGCGATAGAAATAGCTTTTTTATATCCATCTAATTCAGTGCGTAACATGTTGAATAATTCGTAGGCTAGCTCTTCATTGTCGCCGGTAAATTCTTTAGCGATAGCGATAGAAAATATATTTTTTTCATGGTCTAAATCTTTTTCAGCTTTACCGCCATTGTTTGTTTTAGTGTTGCTAAATTCTGGAGCCTTTATTGGTTCTTTTAACACCCACTGATTTATGACTTTTTGGAGTATGGCGTCACTAACCGGTTTAATTAATATCCCATTCATGCCTGATTCAATAACTTTTTCTTTTTCCTGAGGTAGCGCATTTGCAGTAAGTGCAATAATGACAGATTGTTTTCCAGGAGAGATTTCACGGATTTTCTTCGCTGTCTCATAACCGTCCAGTCCGGGCATATGTAAATCCATAAATATAATGTCATATAAGTTCATGCTGGCATAATCAATGGCCTGTGTACCCAGGTGTGCAGTTGTTACACGAGCTCTATGTTTATGTAAAATAATTTCAACGAGACGAAGATTGATCTCATTATCATCAACGACCATTATATTTATATTCGACCAGTCAAGTTCGCTTTTAGCATCGTTTTTTGTTGTTTCAGTAATCGCTATCTGTGAATTTTTATCAAGTATGTTAATCAGTTTTTGTTTTATAACTTCAGTTTTTTCAGAAGTAAAAACTGCATTCTTAAATGTTTCTTGTTGCAGGTTTTTCAGTTTTGTGTGTGACTGTGTGCTTGCTATTAAAAATGATGGTATAGAAAATTCAAGTTTATTTAATGTGATACTGGTTGCGTACTGATTTAAATCTTTATTACTGAGCAATACGATAATAATGTCATGTTTCTGGTTGATTTGTTTGATGGCCTTTCTGCTATCGAGGTCTTCTAGATTATAGTCGTTTACACTGCATTGCCAGTTTGAAAATAGTGTATTAAATGCCTGTTTAGCGATAAAGTGATTACAAACAAAAGCGATTTTTGTACCGATTAGTTCAGATATTTTGTGTTTCTGAAGGATCGGAGTTACTGGTACACTGAACCAGAAAGTTGAACCTTTATTTTCGGTACTGTCAAAACCGATTTCACCTTTCATCAATAAAGTGAGTTTTCTGGAAATTACCAGGCCAAGACCGGTGCCGCCAAAGCGACGTGTTATGCTGGTGTCAGCCTGGGTGAATGCTTTGAATAGTTTTGTTTTGACATCATTGCTCATGCCTATGCCAGTATCTGATACGGTGAATTTAATGCTGCTTTCGGTGTTGTCTAATTTTCCCCGCGTGACCTGAAGGTACACGTATCCTTTATCAGTAAACTTGATTGCATTACCGATTAAATTTGTGAGTATCTGGTGTACGCGAAATGAATCTGATTGAATAATAGTGGGAAGGTCTTTCTCAATTCGATAGAAAATCTCAATGTTTTTATCCAGTGCAGTCTGGCTTAAAAGATTTATAATGTCTTCGATAATGTCAACCAGGTTAAATTCACTGCTGGAGATTTCTACTTTACCAGATTCGATCTTAGATAAATCGAGAATGTCATTGATAAGTTCCAGTAAAATTATTGAGGATTTGTGTATTGTTTTTGAGTAATCCTGTTGTTGTGCTGATAGTGGGGTGCCTTGCAGTAATTCGGTGAAACCAATAATCCCACTTAAGGGTGTTCTTATTTCATGGCTCATGTTGGCCAAAAATTCAGATTTAGCATTGTTGGCATAAATGGCTTTTGAACGTGTTATATCAAGTTCTGCATTTCTAATTTCAAGCTCTTCAAGCGTTTGTTGTAGCTCGTCTGTAAAAACATCAAGTTGTATTTCAAGATCTGTTCGAGAATCTTTCAGTTCATTCTTCATTTGATTGATACAAGATTCAAGTATGCCTAATTCGCCAGTTGAATTTAACTCTATATATGCGTCAAGGTTACCTGAAGTTATATTTCGCACCGTACGTGTGAGTGATTTTATTGGTCGTGTAATATTAATGCTTATGCGAATAACGATAAGCGTTGTTAACATAAGAATTAGCAGAGTGATTAATGCGCCATGTTTTATTTGCTCTATTTTTTCTTCAATCTCATAGCGGTTAGTGACCGTTACGACTGTTTTGCCAATATAAATACTTTTGTCATCTGTCAATTTTTCCAGCAGTGGGTTTTCAATGTCATCCACTGGTATTTGTGCGACTAAAATAGGCTCACTAAATTCAACATGCTTTTCTTTTTCAAATATATTCTCAAGTATTGAATGATCTCTTTTTTTCGTGTCTTCAGGTTTTGACATGTCAAGAATGATGTTACCGTTATTGTCAAAAATTTGTACTCTCAGAACTGGATCGTTCTGAATAATAGTGTTTACTAAAGGTTTAATGAGTTCAATATTGCCAGAATACACTGCATATTCAGCAGCAGGTGATAATTGTTTAGCGATGAGTTTTCCGCTTCTGTCCAGTGATGCTGATATATAGTCAAATTGATCCCATATGTAATGTATAGATAAAATTGTGGCCACAATAAGTGCTGGAAAAAGTGCAATAATGATAATCTGTTTACTTATGCCGAGTCGTATCATTTCAACTTTCCTGACTTATCTGTTTCTGAATCTTTAAGAGTTTGTTTTAATTTATCTATATCCGGAATAGATAGATCCAGTGCTCTGAAGACTTGCCGGTTAATGCTTATATCGAATGCTAGAGGGTAATTGACCGACTGTTTAAACCGCTGGCCTGATTTAAAGTACTGTCCAACCAGGTCGCTAGCGCTTTGCGCAATTTGTTCTGTGCTGCTATAAATTGCAGCAAGTGCACCCGCTTCAACAAAATTCCTGGAAAAAGCAATAACGGGTTTTCTGTGGCGGTAACTGGTGAGTAATATGTTTTTTACCGATTTGCTGTTATATATATTTTTATCTGGAAGTGCCAGTAATACATCAGAATGATTTAGCACGTCTTTGATATCGTCCTTTATGTATTCATTATTTG
>WTCC01000025.1 GCA_013138755.1 Gammaproteobacteria bacterium | reverse complement strand
GGAAATATCCGGGCTAGTTTCCAAATAAGGCATCAATGATCGGACAATCCTCTACCTTGTAATTTCTGCCTTTGCAGCGAACGGCCATTTCGTTCAGCGCTTTCTGCAATCGCTGCAAATCATTGATTTTTTTCTGCACTGCACGTGCATGCAACATTGCCATTGTCTTAACCTCACCACAGCTGTGGTCTGGCTCATCAATGAATCGTAATAATTTACTGATCTGTGCAATAGTAAAACCCAGGTCACGGCTGCGCCGGATAAATACCAGACGCTTCAGGTGTTCAAGTGAATAGACTCGGTGGCCGCCCATCGTCCGGGGTGGGTTTGGCAGCAGCCCGGTCTTTTCATAATAACGAACAGTCTCGACCTTGCAGCCGCAGGCGGTGGCAAGGTCTCCCACGCTATAACTGGTTTTTTCTGAAAGTTTCATACGATACCCCTTGAACCTGTAGTAACTACAGGTTCTATAATAACTAATAAACAATCATATTAACAAGACGTGTAAAAAGGATAGCCTGTATTCAAGATGCGCCGTAAATACCTCCATGTAGGCTTGACTGTAGCATCCATGCTACAGACAATCTTGAATACAGGGTATCCTTTTCATGTGTCTCAGTAATAAGAGGCACCTAATGGCTGAAATCGAACTCACTTCTGTACTGACCTGCCCGCAATGCGGACACAAATCCAGCGAGAGCATGCCCACGGATAGTTGTTTGTATTATTATGAATGTCAGGGCTGCGGTAGTTTACTCAAACCTTTACCAGAGGATTGCTGTGTGTTCTGTTCTTACGGTAGCGTACCTTGCCCACCTATACAGCAAGCACGGTTGGATGCCGCTTGTGAAAAAACTACAGATGGAGGCTGCTGCCAGTGAGTATGGAAAACCTGTCTGACAATACCCGGCTGAGCTGGTTGGTTTTGTTTGCTTCCACCAGTACTTTGATTTGCTGCGCACTGCCTATTCTGCTGGTGACATTAGGATTCGGCTCGGTAGTGGCGGCATTAACCAGCCATTACCCTATGCTGGTCACACTTTCAGAATATGAAGGCTGGATGTTTGGAATTTCCGCTGCTTTACTTGGACTGGCGGCCTGGTCCATCTGGGGTCGTCAAACTCACTGTCCAACAGAGCCTGGCCTGGCCGCACGTTGCAAGCAAACACATTTGATAAACCGGCGTGTGTTCTGGAGACAATGGGTTTTTGAAGGTGGTCTGGTGCAGGATTTAAATGGCCCTGATGAAATGCGTTTTATTTTGAGTACGCGGTTTCATTTTTAATAGTTTATTTAAACAGCTGTAATGTCCACTATCTGTCTGTTGATCAGTTGTACTCTTCTTAGGCGCAAAATACTGGCCCGCTCACAATTATATCAACTTCTATTGAACCCGCTGTGCTTTCCAGTATACGCTTCTCCAATATGGATCATCCAGATTAGAGATCATTACACCTTTGCTGCTGGAAACATGAAGAAATTTACCTTTGTTTATATACATACCAACATGACGAGTAAAAATTCCTGTTTTGAAAAATACCATATCACCCGCTCTTAGCCGGTCTTGCTGTATTGATCGACCAACATTTGACTGATATTCGGTAGATCGAGGCATATCAAAACCAAACTCTGTTCTATAAGTACGATAAACCAGGCCAGAACAATCAATACCCTTTTTAGATGTACCGCCCATACGATGTTGCACATGACGCCAATCTTTATACTGCTGATTCAGTATCTGTTTTGTTTTATGTGTATCGCTGAGATCTACGCGTGTTTCGGCAACTTTTATCGATGAATTTTTTGCACCATAATAGGGTGCTGATGAACAGGCTGTCAGCAATATTATGTAAATAAATACAACGATATGTTTATACATAAGAAGTATTTTAGTTGAAAAAAACCACTTTACTGCTTTAGTGTACTGCTTTGGTCACCGGTTATGCGGATCATTTAAGGTTTGCTTATTAAATATTCACATTAATTGATTAACACCTTTATCACTGGTATAAGCATTAATAATTACTACAATTACATTAGCTGGTGGCTCACCAGGCTAGTCCTTCAAATGACCAAATCATCTAAAATCCAAATAACACCTCCCCGATAACATTGCTCTGGCATGTTCTACGGGCGACAGTCGAGATGAACGTCATGGCGCAAGATACAACAGCAGGTCAAAACACTGGATACATACTTATTGCTAAGAATCTGTGCTGTAGGAGCACAGACAAATGCAGGCGGGTGATTGTTAAGTTAATTATTCCTCAATCAAAGAAATGCATCATATTGGGGCTTAAAATCTATAAAGAAATACTGGCACCACATATTCATAAAAGTTCATCTTGTATTGGTGTTGAGATAGTAAAAATACATAAAAAACAAAACTGGTTCAAACGTTGCGGCAGTACCGTAATCGATAATGCAGCAGGCCTTGGCATGGCAATGTTAGCGAGCAAAATAGTACAAAACCAGGTTGAGGTTCGAGATTTCGGCAATTTATGGGGTTTATTAGCTACACACCCGGTAGTGAGTGAAAGTGCCTATGAAGTTTTAAGTTTTACCGCGGAATTTTTTATTGCACTGATTGTATTTACACTCACAGAACACTTCCTGGATGAATATCGGCAGCGAAAGAAAACGACAGAGAC
>WTCC01000302.1 GCA_013138755.1 Gammaproteobacteria bacterium | reverse complement strand
TGGCTTTTTGAAAATACATCAACCAATAAAAAACATGATCTATAAGCATAAATTGCCAATTCTCCTGGTGTTTGTATTGCTGTTTACCAGCCAGGGCATAAATGCAGCTGAAACATCCGTGTCAAGTGAAGCAGCTACCGAAGATACCACTGCTAAAGAAAAAACAGCGGTTGAAACCAATCCTGTTGATACCACGGAAGCAGGTAAAGCGGAACATGCTTTCAAACAGGCAAACCTCTGTGAAGGCATGGCAGAAGGTGATTACCTGGAGTCCGATGTCTGCGCTGATTGCCATCAGGATAAAATCGAAACCATGCTGGCCAGTCCGCATGGGCAAGTGAATGATCCACGATCACCTTTCGGTCGCGAGGGCTGTGAAACCTGTCACGGACCCGGTGCAATACATTTTGAAAACGAGGGCAACTGTATTATCAGTATGACCGGGCGTTTTGGTGAGTCGGTCGAACAGCGCAATGATATTTGCCTGGACTGCCACCAGGGTGGTGGACGTATGCACTGGCTCTCAAGCACACATGAAGCAGAAGACCTGGCCTGTGTGAGTTGCCACTCAATCCATCAGCCCAATGATGTTATCGATCGCACTTTACAGGCAGAAGTATGTTACATCTGCCACAAAGATATCCGCTCACAGACTTTCCGTGCCTCATCACACCCGATACGCGAGAACAGGGTGATATGCAGTGATTGCCATAATCAGCATGGATCGGCAGGGCCTTCATCATTGAAGCAATTAAGTATTAATGAAAACTGTTACAGCTGCCATGCTGAAAAACGCGGTCCCTTTCTGTGGGAGCATTATCCAGCCAGCGAGGACTGCATCCTGTGCCACCGTGTGCACGGCTCAAACCATTATGCTTTACTCAATGAGCAGGGGCCGCAATTGTGCCAGCAATGCCATGATGATATCACTGGCAGTGGTAGCATGCATATCAGAAATTTCCTGGATTCCAGTGAGAGCATCCTGGGGCATACGCAATTCAAAGTTGAAATAAACTGTGCAAATTGTCACAGCAAAATACATGGTTCCAATCATCCATCAGGTGCTGCATTGCAGCGATAAAAAACGAAAAAATGTACTGATCAGACAGACAGAAGATTATGAAAAGAAAAACATCACTGCTGATTATTTACCTTGCCGCTACGGGATTTATGACAGGGCTTGCACCAGGTGCTGCATTGGCAGAAGACAATTCTTTATCTGAAGAAGAGGAACCCCTGGTTCCCGAAGAATCTATCTCCAAACCAATCCTCAACGAGATTGAGCTGGGTTTCTGGTTTGAAGATTACATTGCGTATAAACTGGGCAGTTGATGGTTTACAGCCCGCATCAGTCAATGACACTTTGTTACTGGGTAATGAAACACTGGATTACAACGTGTATGTAATTACTGCATCGGCCAGTTACAGATATTGATAACGTAATTTCTACATTCCACAAATAAACTACCCTGCAGCAAGCTGGCGGGGTATTAATTCATTGTAGGCCGGGATAAACGCTAGTGTGTTCCCGGCGATGTTCATGCCTGCAAAGCTTCCGCATCCTGCTCACGCCCCTTACCTACGTCCGTGTAGGCAACGCTAGCGCTTATGCAGGCCTACAAATAGTATTCGCAGCAAGCTGCGGGGAATTAAACCCTAATAGATTAAAGAAAAAGCTTGGTCAGCAAAAGACGCACCGAAATCGTTCCAGACGATTTTCGGTATATACTCCATCCATGGAGATAAAAAATAAAAAACAGCCATTCAGCAGGCTTCCAACCACCGCCAACCCATGGAAACGGCAGTCGAGTAAACAACTGTTTGAAAACCCCTGGTTATCACTGCATGAAGATAAAGTAATAAACCCAGGCGGTGGCTTATCTCATTACGGAAAAATAAATTTTAAGAATCTTGCTATTGGCATTATTCCGATTGACGAAAACAACAATACCTGGCTGATTGGTCAATACAGATATGTACCGGATTGTTACTCATGGGAAATCCCCATGGGCGGCGGAGCATTGGATATTAACCCACTGGAATCAGCCAAACGTGAACTCAAGGAAGAAACCGGTTTGATCGCCAAAAACTGGCAGGAGTTGATGAAACTACATACATCTAATTCGGTTACCGATGAACGCGGGCTGGTCTATGTAGCACGCGACCTCACTCAGGGTGAAACTGAATTCGAAGAAACGGAAGATTTAATTATTCAAAAAATACCGCTTGATGAAGCCATCGAACGCGTATTAAGCGGTGAGATAACAGATGCGATTAGCGTGGCTGGCCTGTTAAAACTAAATTTCATGTGTTGAAAAAAACCGCTATTATGTCTATACTATATAGACATTTTTATCGGCATCAAAAGCAACCATGAAAGCATCAATAGTAGATTTAAGATACAAAACAAAAGACATTCTAAAAGCACTCGAAAGAAATGAAAGCGTGACCATACTTTATCATGGAAAAATTAAAGGTATTATTCATCCTGCCAAAGAGAAATCTACATCAAAAATAATAGATCATCCTTTTTTTGCGATGAACGAAGAACATG
>WTCC01000249.1 GCA_013138755.1 Gammaproteobacteria bacterium | reverse complement strand
ATCGGTCAAACTTTTCTTGAAAAGTAATCGTAAGCTCTAAAATAATTGCTCTGGAATCGCCGTCGCATTGTCACCCTTAGTATGGATATCCACTGATGAGTTATTCACACTGATTGCCGTGGGTGCTTTTTCTTTTCTAAACATCTCAAATATCGTATCAATATCTGTATCAGCTGCAGCCAGACCCGTTTCTGCATTTATTTTCATCGTTACCAGTCCTTCCGGACGCGGCAGCTGTCTTTCCGGTTTCCCTGCCAAAGCCACCCTCATATAATCAACCCATATCGGCAATGACGCTCGAGATGCTGTTTCTTTGCTACCCAGCGGCTTAAGCTGGTCGAAACCGACCCATGTCGTTGTCACTAAATCAGGGTTGTAACCATTAAACCAGGCATCACGCTGATCATTAGTGGTTCCCGTCTTACCGGCCAAATCTTTTCTGCCTAACGCCAACGCTCGACGTCCGGTCCCACGTAGCACGACATCTTGCAGAATTGAGTTCATCTGGAAAGCCAGCCTTGGCTCTATGGTTTGCGCCGCCTGCTTTGGCAATTTTTCTAAAGCATCATCTTCGACAACACTTGTTGACCATTCCTGTTCTGCAATAACACAAGAAACACAGGCAACGGCAGGATCTGCCTCAAACAGTGTACTACCATCAGCATCTTCAATACGCTGAATCAGATAAGGCTCGGTTAGATAACCGCCATTGGCAAACACAGAGTAAATGCGCGACATCTGTAATGGTGTCAACTCAGCGCTGCCTAGAGATAACGACAGATCGTGAGGTAATTCATCATAGACTAGACCAAAATTCTGCGCGTATAGCTTTGCCTGCCTGATTCCAATCGATCGAAGGACTCGGATGGAGACCAGGTTTCGAGACTTGTACAAAGCCTTACGGAGACGCGTAGGGCCATATGTTTTGCCGCTATAATTTTCCGGGCGCCACGCACCTTCTAATGCTGCATCTTCGAACACGACGGGCGCATCATTGATCAATGTTGCCGGCGTGAACTTTTTATCCAGAGCTGCTGCGTAGATAATTGGCTTAAAACCTGAGCCTGCTTGCCTCTTGGCCTGCACGACACGATTAAATTTGCTGTGTGAGAAATTAAAACCACCCTTTAATGCCTGTATAGCACCGTTATTGGGGTCAACAGAAACTAGAGCACCCTGTACTTCAGGGATCTGCGCCAGACTCCAGCCAGCTGCAGGGGTATGCGCTAACCAGACCACATCTCCCGGCTTAAGAACCTCAGAAACCGTCTTCAACTCATCACCTATACGGTTCAAACTGACATATTTACGCGCCCATTCAATACCGCTCCATGGCAGTTGCACCTGATTTCCGTCTTTTAATAAGGCAATAGCTGAACCAAAATCTTCAGTTACGGTTTTATCTGCTTTTGTCTTCTTTACAGCTACTGGTGCTTCATCAACGCTATCATTCACCGCTAATATCAACGCTGGCACAAAGCGACCATAATCTTTATCTTTCTCCAGCACTGCTATTAGCTCAGGCTTGTTGTCTTCAATAATGTCTCCATCGGCATCAGCGGCATCAATTAATGCATCGGCTAAATCATCATTAGCTAACTCATCATTATTTAAGTCTCTCATGTCTGCCTCGTCCACCACCGCCGGACCCGGAAGAACTTGACTCAATTCTTCTTCCGTTAGCTCGACATGACGAACAACACCTCGATATCCATGACGCTTATCGTATGCCACCAGACCATTCCATAGGCTGTCATTAGCAGCCTGCTGCAGATGTTTGTTAATCGTGGTATAGACTTTCAGCCCTCGAACATACGCTTCATCAGCAAACTGTCTGACAATTTCAGCACGTACCATTTCATTCACATACGGGGCATATACCCCCAACGCACTGTGATGGCGCACGGCGGTAACCGGTGCACTTCTGTTCTCGTCGAACTCCAATGCCGTTATGAAATCCAGCTGAAACATACGTGATAACACATAATTACGGCGTATGGTCGCACGATCGGGGTTAATAATAGGGTTATAGGTCGATGGCGCTTTAGGTAATCCAGCAATCATCGCTGTCTGAGCCAGCGATAAATCCTCCAGGCCCAGCCCATAATAAATCTGCGCGGCAGCGGCTACACCGTAAGAACGATTACCTAAATAGATCTTGTTGAGATACAGCTCGAGTATCTTCTCTTTATCAAGTTCACGCTCTATCTTTAACGCTAACAATATTTCATTTAATTTACGCAGGTAAGTTTTTTCGCTGCTTAGATAGAAATTACGTGCTAACTGCATGGTGATCGTACTGCCACCCTGGCCTCGCTGACCTGTTACCACCAGATGAAATGCTGCTCTAAGAATACCTTGATAATCAACACCTGGATGCTCAAAAAAACGATCATCTTCAGCTGATAAAAAAGCCTGACGCATCCGCTCAGGGATTTCTTCAAGCTTCTTTGGTGTTCTGCGTTTCTCACCAAATTCACCCATAAGAGAGCCATCACTGCTATATATACGGAGTGGAACCTGAAGTTGCACATTGCTTAATCCCTCTATAGAGGGCAACTTAGGGTTAAGGTAGAAATAACCGCCGGCAACAGTCACAGCAGCAAGTGACATCATCACCGTGGTGATGATAAAAAATAGTTTGAAGATATTGAAAAAACGCACTGTTCCACTTCCTGCGATAACGAATAAGCTGAGCGGCAAAGTATAAAGGTTTAACAGCAAGTTTTCGACACTGTTCCAAATCATGCCGTATTATTTCTAAACTTACATCTATTATTTGATGCAAAAATTTTTATATATTCTATAACTATCTTATAAAGTACATATAGATAAGGGGAATAGCTTGGGACTGCTAAATAGCAACAAACCAAACCTGCTAGGTTTGGATATCAGCTCGACGTCGGTTAAATTGCTCGAACTCGTTCGGGATGGTGATAAATATCGCGTGCAAAGTCTGGCAGTAGAGCCATTACCAGACAATGCTGTCGTTGATAAAAACATTCAGGATATAGAAGCTGTCGGTGAAACTATTCAAAAAGCCGTTAAACGTTCAGGGACTAAGCTTAAGAATGCTGCCGTCGCCGTCGCCGGCTCGGCCGTCATTACCAAAGTAATACCCATGCCAGCAGGTTTGAATGATGCAGAGCTTGAAGCCCAGATCGAGATGGAAGCTGATCAGTACATCCCTTACCCATTAGAAGAAATTAACCTGGATTTTGAAATCATCGGTGAATCAGAACACAATCCTGATACTGTGGACGTCCTGCTCGCTGCATCCAGAAGTGAAAATATCGAACTACGCTCTGCTGCACTGGCGATAGGCGGTCTGACCGCAAAAATAGTCGATGTTGAGGCATACACGATAGAGAATTCAGCGAAATTGATTGCTCATCAGATCGAAGATAACAGTGACGACAACATCATTGCCCTGGTTGATATCGGCGCCACGATGACCAGCCTCAATGTGGTCGAGAACAATCGACTCATCTATACACGTGAACAAAGCTTTGGCGGCAAACAACTTACTGAAGAAATTATGCGCCGTTACGGTTTAGCCTATGATGAGGCTGGCCGCTTGAAAAAAGACGGCGGATTACCTGATAACTACATTCAAGAGGTACTGGAGCCATTTAAAGAAACGATTGCGCAACAGGTCAGCCGTTTTTTACAATTCTTCTATACCTCCGGTCAGCATAATTCTGTTGACC
This sequence comes from Gammaproteobacteria bacterium, assembly GCA_013138755.1. Classification (GTDB taxonomy): domain Bacteria; phylum Pseudomonadota; class Gammaproteobacteria; order SZUA-229; family SZUA-229. The sequence continues at coordinate 5,988 of WTCC01000249.1, read as the reverse complement.
TGATTGCATTGGCCGGTGGCTGCGCATCAATTCCCGGTATCGATGAACTGGTCGAATCTCAGCTTGATACACCGACAGTCATTGCCAATCCCTTTGCAGAGATGTCACTGGCTTCTAAAGTAAATGCGCAATCATTAAGTAATGATGCACCTTCATTAATGATTGCCTGCGGCCTGGCCATGAGGAGTTTTGACTAATGGCTCATATTAACTTATTACCCTGGCGCGAAGAACAGAGACAGGAGCAGACACGTCAGTTTGCTACGATGACTGGACTTTCATTGCTATTAACTGCGGCACTTGTATTCCTTGTGCACGTAACAGTTGAAAATCAAATTAATCATCAAAAGTTTCGCAACAAAATGCTGCAAGATGAAATTGCGACTTTAGATAAAGCGTTAGAACAGATTGCAAAATTAGAAGAAACAAAAGCAGAACTACTGGCTCGCATGGATGTCATCCAGTCATTACAGCAGCGTCGGCCGCAAATCGTTCATTTATTTGATGATTTTGTCCGAACCGTACCAGAAGGCATCTTCTTAAACCAGATAACGCAAAATGCAGATCAGTTAACCATCAAAGGCGTGGCAGAGTCTAACGGTCGTGTTTCCGCCTACATGAGGAACATCGATGCTTCAGACTGGATGGCTACACCTAAGCTAAAAGTTATTAAAACTAAAAAAGGCGCGCAAAGAAGCAGCGACTTCACTCTGATAACATCACAATCGTTACCACCTAGCGCTGATAAAAATACAAACGCAGGAGAAGGCAGCTAATGAATCTCTCCGAAATCAATCTAAGCGATCTGGATATCAACGACCTCAAAAAGATCGGCAGCGCCCCTCTAGCAGTAAAAATTACAATAATTGTTATTTTATGTGTCGGACTTGCAACTGCTGGGTACTTTTTAGATACCACTAAACAAAAAGTAGAACTTGAAAAGGTTGCTGCCGAAGAGCAGCAGCTAAGAGTTGTCTTCTCTGGCAAACAGGCCAAAGCAGCTAATTTAGAGGCCTACAAACAACAACTTGATGAAATGCAGATCTCATTTGGTACATTGTTAAGACAGCTACCGAATCAAACCGAAATTGAAACACTGCTAACTGATATTTCTCAAACAGGTATTTCAGCTGGTCTAGAGATCGACTTTTTTCAACCTGAAGGTTTACGACCTAAAGAATTTTATTCTGAATACCCGATAAAGCTCAAAGTAACCGGGGTCTATCATGAATTTGCGGAGTTTATCAGTGGCGTTGCTGCCCTGCCGCGTATCGTAACGGTGCAGGATATACGGATAACACCAATAGACCCTAAAGAGTCAAAATTAACGATGGAACTCACTGCTATTACTTATCAGTACCTCGATGAATCTTCAGAGGGAGCTGAAAAATGATAAAACTGAAACGAACGACTATCTGCTTGTGCTTATTAAGCGTAGGCGCATGTAGTCATGACACGAATGACCTGCAGACCTTTATCGCAGAGACCAAATCAGCACACGTTGGCAGCGTAAAACCCATCCCGCAGTTTAAACCGTACGAGAGCTTTAGTTACACTGCGGCCGAATTACGCGACCCGTTTGTTTCCACTGCTAATCTTCAAAATGAAGAGACAACCAAAACAAGCTTGCTCAATCCAGATAAAACTCGCCCAAGACAGCCACTAGAGGTTTTTCCTTTAGACACGCTTAGCATGGTCGGCATACTTGAACAGAATAATCAGCAATGGGGATTGATTAAGGATCCGCAAAATACTGTTCATCGCATTCAAGTCGGTCAGTACATGGGACAGAATGAAGGAAAAATCACCGAAATAAACGAATCTGCTGTTTTCCTCGTAGAAATTGTACCTGATGGTATCGGCGGTTATATCGAACAAGATGCATCTATCGCCATTGGTAGTGAATAAGATGGGTGGCGAATAATGTGGCAAATAAATATGGCGAGCGCGTGGAGAAAAACATGTTAACAATAACAAAAAACAATCAATCGGACGGAATAAGCATGAACTTTTCTACCCTAAATATACCCATGGGCAAATTCTTGATGCAGATACTTGCACTCTTCTGCTTATTAAGCGTGTTGCCACTAGCCAATGCAGCTGAACTAACGAATAAGATCAAAAAAATAGAGTATTCAACTATACAGGGCAATCGTTTACAGATTGTCCTGGAATTAAGCGAACGAGCAGTCGAACCATTAAGCTTTACGATAAATAACCCGGCACGTATCGCATTTGATTTTGCAGACACCGGTAGCTCCTTACCGAAACGCTCACAACCAATCGGTATAGGTATCGCACAATCGATTATTACTATTCCTACCAAGACAAAAACACGCGTCATCCTTAACCTAACAGAAGTCGTTCCTTATCAGGTGACCACGCAGGGCAATAAAGTATTGATCACTTTAGACAGCGAAGCTACTGGCGCAGCCTTTGCACCGACAACAACAGCTGCCGACGCTCCGGCGACTGATACCCCTCGTTTCTCTGATAACCCACGCGGTATAGAGAATATCGACTTCAGACGCGGCGAAGAAGGTGAAGGTCGTGTCGTAATCAAATTAAGTGAGCCTAATATCCCAATGGATATCAGCGAAGAGTTTGGCAAGGTAATCATCACTTTTGTCGGCATCAAACTGCCTGACGAATTACGCCAGACACTAGACGTTCTAGATTTTGCCACACCTGTAAAATCGATCAGCAGTTATGAAGAGAAAGATAATGTCCGAGTTGAGATAGAACCGATCAACAGAAATTTTGAACATGTCGCCTATCAGGCAAACAACATCTTCACACTTGAGATGAAACCCATCAGTCAGGAAGAACTAGAAGAAGTTAAAAAAGAAAAATTTGGTTACACTGGTGAGCGTTTATCGCTTAACTTCCAGGATATCCCTGTGCGAGCAGTACTACAGTTAATCGCTGACTTCACTAGTCTTAATGTCGTCGTAAGCGACTCAGTCGATGGCAACTTAACCCTGCGCCTGAAGAACGTTCCATGGGATCAAGCGCTGGACATCATCCTTAAATCAAAAGGTTTATCTAAACGTGAATCTGGCACAGTTATGTTAATCGCGCCGAGTGAAGAGATGGCCGCTCAGGAAAAAATCGACCTGGAAGCACGTCAATCGATCACCGATCTGGCACCGATCAGAACCGTATTCTTCACTATTAACTTTGCCAAAGTGACCGAGCTGGTAGCATTGTTCACTGGTGATGAAAGTTCAAACGTCAATGCTGAAGGCGGTGGTGGCGGTGAAGTGAGCACAGGCATATTAAGCCCTCGCGGTAGCGCTATCGTCGATGAACGAACCAATACTCTAATAGTAAAAGACACTGATGAAGTCATCTCGGAAATCCGCCGTATCCTGACAAAACTGGATGTTCCAATTCGTCAGGTAATGATTTCATCACGCATTGTTATCGCAACAGATCAATTCACCAGAGAATTAGGTTCACGCTTTGGTGTCACTAGGGCCAAGACAACCTCCGACGGTTTTGGCGCGACATCTGGTACCTTTGCTGCCACTGATACCATCGCGGCAAGTGGTCTGGATAATCTGGCTAACACTGGCGTCGCGACCCCCTTCACTGTACCAACAGGTGCGAATGCGGCTGAACGTCTAAACGTAAACCTGGCAACATCAGGTGCAGCAGCCGGTAGCCTCGCATTTGCAGTACTAACCGGCAGTACGCTGATTGACCTTGAGATCTCCGCCCTACAAGCAGAGAACGAAGGTGAGGTTATCTCAAGTCCACGCGTTGTAACCGCCGACAGACATGAAGCACATATTGAACAAGGTGTGGAGATTCCATACTTATCAGCCAGTTCAAGCGGTGCAACACAGGTCGAATTCAAAAAAGCCGTGCTGAGTATCGAAGTAACACCACAGATTACACCTGATGACCGTGTCATCATGGACCTATCTGTCAATAACGACACAGTCGGTGATATTTTCTCAGGCATTCCAAGTATCGATACCCGAGAAGTAACGACTCAAGTTCTGGTTAATAACGGCGACACAGTAGTGCTAGGTGGCATCTACGAACAAGTCACTCGTAACGAAGTCGATAAAGTACCATTCCTGGGTGATATCCCACTGATTGGCTTTTTCTTTAGACACACACTTGAAAGTGATGAAAGACGAGAACTACTTATCTTTGTAACACCAAAAATCCTTAAAAATAGTTTGTCACTATAAGAAATGATTAAGGTACAGAGTGCTCTTGTTGTAGATACAGTGGGCCACCACAACACAGCACCCTAATAAATTTGTTATGCTAAGCGACCTATGCTGTTCGATTAACAGCAAGGTCGCTTTTTTATGCACAAACAAAAAAATATCTTCCTCATCGGCTTAATGGGTACCGGCAAAACCACCGTTGGCCGCCAGCTATCGCGCAAATTAAAAATGGAATTCTATGATAGCGACCGTGTTATCGAGGAACGGACAGGAGCTGATATACCATTAATATTTGAAAAAGAAGGTGAAGCTGGTTTCCGAAAACGTGAGGCGGCTATTATTGATGAGCTGACGCAACAAAAGAATATTATCCTTGCCACTGGTGGTGGAGCCATACTAGATAGCGAAAATCGTAATCACCTGGTAAATCGCGGTACAGTTATTTACCTGAAGAGCAACTTGAAAACACTCATTCAACGCACCGGTAAAGATAAAAACAGACCCCTGCTCCATGCTGATGAAGCATCTGACGTCATCCTGCAGCGGTTACTGGATCAACGCGGCCCACTTTATGAAGAGGTGGCTGACCACACCATAGAAACCGCAAACAACTCGATTCATAACGTAATACAAGCTATTATTAAACATCTTCAATAGCAACTGATAGATACATAGATAATCCACCAATGACAACACTGACCGTCGATCTCGGAGAGCGCAGTTATCCGATATATATCAAAAATTCCCTGCTCGGGCAAACAGAACTGCTAAAACAGCATATTGCTGGCAACAGCGCCCTCATCGTCACCAATGAAACGGTTGCACCACTCTATCTCGAGAAAACACAATCGATGCTCTCCGGTCTTAAACATCAGGCCGTTATTTTACCTGATGGCGAAAAATACAAGAATCTCGAGGTTTTAAACCAGATATACGATGGCCTTCTGCGCAACCGTTTCGATCGCAACACGACAGTCATCGCATTGGGCGGTGGTGTCATCGGTGATATGGCAGGATTTGCAGCAGCCAGCTATCAACGCGGTGTACATCTTATTCAGATACCTACCACACTGCTCTCTCAAGTTGATTCGTCGGTTGGTGGTAAAACCGGTGTTAATCACGCGCTGGGAAAGAATATGATCGGTGCTTTTTATCAGCCTAAAGCTGTCATAGCAGACACCGACACACTTGATACCCTGCCTGACCGTGAATTAAGTGCAGGTATCGCTGAAATTATCAAATATGGTTTAATCTGCAATGCTGAATTTTTTAGCTGGTTAGAACAAAATATGCCGGCCTTGCTAAAACGCGATAAAAAAGCACTGAGTTATGCCATAGAAGTTTCCTGCCAAACCAAGGCTGAGGTTGTTGCCGCCGATGAACGTGAGAGCGGTAAACGCGCTTTACTCAATTTGGGCCACACCTTTGGTCACGCCATTGAAAACGGCATGGGTTATGGTGAATGGTTGCATGGTGAAGCCGTTGGCGCGGGTATGTGCATGGCTGCGGTAATGTCTAATCAAATGGGCTGGCTAAGCGACAAAGAAACACAGCAAACCATTCAACTCATCGAACAAGCAAAACTACCCAGCAAAGCGCCTGAGTCTATGTCAGCTGAACAGTTTTTAGACTTAATGTCTGTTGATAAAAAAGTACTCGATGGTGTTTTACGTCTCATACTGATGAAAGGTATAGGTAAATCGTTAGTAACCAGTGATTTCACCCTCGACAACTTAAACAACGCCATCATACAGTCGGCAGCAGCTTAAAATGATATTTGTTCAGATTAAATAAGATACAGT